>NZ_LZMK01000271.1:0-30712 GCF_001665865.1 Nocardia sp. 852002-20019_SCH5090214
CCCGGTGTACAGCCCCGCCCCGAGCTCGAGGCCGAACTAATCGAATTCGCGCGCGAGCGAATCGCCCATTTCAAAGTGCCGCGCAGCGTCGACTTCGTGGCCCGGCTGCCGAGAACCCCCACCGGCAAGCTCCAGAAGGCGAAGCTCAGGGCGAGTTACCTGGAGAGCCGGGGACCGGCGCTCGGGTCATAGCCCGAGTACCGCCCGCCCGGCGTCGGCCAGGATTTGACGCAACCGATCCTCGGGCAGGCCCGTGTTGTGAAACAGCGACGACTGGATCGCACCGATCGCGGCATGGACCATGGCACGCGCGTCGGCGTCGGACAGGTCGTCGCGCAACTCGTCGAGCAGGTGCACCCACTCCTCGATGTACATCCGCTGTTTGCGTCGCAATCGGCGGCTGTCCTCGTCGGGCAGATTGTTGATCTCGTTGTGGTAGACCTGTGCCAATTCACGGTCGCCCACCACGAACTCGACCTGACCGTCGATGAGCCGGTTCAGGGCCAGCCGGAGGTCTGCAACTGATTCCACGATGGTGTGCTCGTCCATGAGCAGGTTGTCGATCGCCTGTTCGAACAGTGACACCAGGACGGCCGATTTGCTGTCGAAATGGCGGTAGATCCCGGACCCGGTGATACCGGCCGCCTGGCCGATGTCGGACATGGAGACCGCGTGAAAACCTCTGCGAGCCACTAGATCGGCAGCCGCGACCAGGATGCGGTCCTTGCGCGCGGGGTCGCGGATCCGCGTCGGCGGCTCGACGTCGGGCGCTGCTTGCTCGCTGATGATGACCTCCCTGGCTCGCGACAAGTCCGACCAATGTTAGTCCTCATTGACTAATGATGAAATAGTCCGTATCCAGACCGTCCATCCTTGCCTCGAACTGCTCCGATGCGTCGGTACCGTGGAGTGAGTGATATTCCCACAGTCTCTTGTGATCGGCAGATAACCTAGAAGCCTGTTGCCGCCCCTGTCGCCCGCGATCGAGGCTCTCGAGAGCTCATATGTGGAGGTCGTGCCCTTCGGGCGAAATACTCGAAGGCTACTGGTCAACAGGGGATAACTATGTAAGGGCCCTCGTCGAGCTCCTCGGTGAGACAGGCGTCCTGAGCGCCACATCTGTGAGCGCCGGGGGCAAGTTTGCGGAACTGACGCAGAGTTAGTGAATTGCGGTTAACGTTCTCAGTACCCCTTAGCGATGACTGGAGTCGACACCGATGTCTGCCACCGAACTGCACGCCAACCTGATCCACCGAGTCAACGTCGGTGACAGCCTGACCCGCTCCGCGGACCGCCGGCCGAACGCCATCGCGGTCGTCGAGGGCGATGCTCGCTACACCTACGCCGCGCTCAACACGTGGGTGAACAGGGTCGCGAACGCGTTGCACGATCGCGGGTACCGGCGGGGGGATTCGCTCGCGCTCGCATCCGGCAACTGCGTCGAGTTTCTCGTCACCTACTACGCGTGCGCGAAACTCGGTGTGGTCTGTGTGCCGATCAATCTCGGCTGGCGCAGCCAGGAGACGGCCTACGTTCTGGAGCATTCCTCGTCGCGCGGAATTGTGGTGGAAAGTCAACTGCTGGAACAGATCTCCGATGCGCTGCTGCAGGTGCCGGCGGTTGCCGAGGTGATAGTCGCGCCCGGTATCGGTGCCGGGGAGTGGAATACCGTGCCGGGGCGTTCCCGGTTGACCTTCGCCGAATTGACCTCTGCCGGTAGCGTTGCCGAACCCGAGCACCTCGTGGGTGATCGTGATCCGATCACCTACCTGTACACCAGTGGGACCACGTCTTTTCCCAAAGGTGTGGTGGGCAACCACACGGCGATCTACCTGGAATCCATGAGTATGGCGCTGGAGTCCGGGTTCCGTGACGACGACCGATTCATCGCCATGTTGCCGATGTTCCACACCGCGCAACTCAACTGCCACTGCACCGCGGCGCTGATGGTCGGCGCCACGATCTACATCCGTCGCGGCTTCGACGCGGATGAGGTACTCGACCAGATCGAGCGCGAGGCCGTCACGCAGATCTTCGGTCTTCCGACGATGTACCGCGCGATGCTCGAACATCCGCAACTGAGGGAGCGGGATCTCAGCAGCCTGCGCCGGGCCTGTTATGCGATGGCACCGATGCCCAATGCTCAACTGGAACAATGTCTCACCGCCTTCGGTTGTGATTTCTACCTGCTGTTCGGCCAGACCGAGATGAGTCCGACCGCGACCATGTTCCGGCCCGAACACCAGTTGTCCCACGCGGGTGCGGTAGGTACGCCGGTGGTGAACATCCAGGTCGCGATCATGGATGCCGAGGGCGACCGGCTGCCTCGTGGCGCCGAGGGGGAGATCGTCTACCGCGGGCCGCACACCATGACCGAATACCTGAACAATCGTGCGGCCACCGAGGAGGCGTTCGCGCACGGATGGTTCCACTCCGGAGATATCGGGCACATCGACGGCGACGGCATCCTCTGGTTCAGCGATCGGCGCAAGGATGTGATCAAGACCGGTGGCGAGAACGTCGCGTCGATCGAAGTGGAGAAGGCCGTGTACGCGGCGGACCCGAACGTGGCCGAGGCGGTGGTCGTCGGCCTTCCTCATGATCGCTGGAATGAGGCGATCACCGCCGTCGTCGTCGCCAAGCAGGGTGCCCGCATCGACGAAACCGAGTTGAAGGCCGCCCTGCGACATCATGTGGACGCGTACAAGGTGCCGAAGGCGGTGATTGTTGTCGACGCCTTACCGAGGACATCCACGGGCAAGATCCAGAAGAACATCGTGCGCCAGCAGTTCAGCGACTACTACCGGCAATGAATTCTATCGGTGCATGCGCCGAAGCTGGCTGAATTATCGGACGAAGCACCGATCGTTCGTGAGGTGGACGCGGTCGTCAACCGCGGGACGAGAGCGATGGACGCCCCGGTCACGCAACGCATGGACGCGGCTGGTGACCGGCGCGAATCATCCTCCGGCACCACCGGATTTCCCAGGGGCGCGGTGCTGTACCACAAGGGAATCGTGAACGAGGCCACCTTCGTCTTCGAACGAGCCGGCAAGACAGAGCGGAGCAGGGGGCGGTTAAGGTGGTCAGGTTCGACGCGGCAGTCTGCACGGGTTGCGGTCGAACCGCAGTTGTCACTAGTCGGACCATCCGTTTTCGAGCGTCGAGGCCGCGGTCAAAGCGCGCTTTACGGGGTGGTCGAAGAAGTAGCGCACCCACCTCGACCATTCTCTCCAGTGCACCAAAGAAGTCCGCGTTCCAGGGAAGCGTAACCGCGTATTCGTTCATCGCTGCCTGCACCCGCTCACCGGACAACTCGGTCAGTGAGGTCCCCCCGCTTTCTCGGAGGGCTTCGACCGATTCGGGTAGCAATCGTAAACAGAACGCTGTCCCCGACCCGGTGGCATTGCTTCCCACGGTGACGCTGGAGGATTCGGCACGATGAACATGCGAATGGCAGCCGGGGCCTTGACGATCAGGTTGTGCCGCTATCTGTTTCGGACGAATCATCGGGTTCGCGGACACCCGCGGAACCCCACGCGGCGCGCAACGCCTCGGTCCGTTCCGGGCGGTCCAGACCCCGCAGATCCGCGATACCGTGCTCGGTCACGACGATATCCACATCGTGAGACGGTGTACTGACGGGACGGGAGAGTCGCTCGACCAGGGTTGATCGGCCGCGGTGCGTCGTGGTCACGGCGATGATGCTGAGCCCACGCACCGACCGCGCCGCCGCGGCCGCGTAGTCGTGGTGACCGCCGATACCGCCGACCACGGCACGTTCGGTGCCTTCGACGTTGATCTGCCCGTCCGTATCGATCTCCACCGCGGTGTTCACCGCGAACAGCGGCGACGCCGACAACCGGCCCGGATCGTGGGTGAACTCGATGGGATGCAACACATCTCGGCCCGACACCCACTCCCGCAACCGCGGTCCACCGGCCAGGTAGGTCGCCACCGGGGTGCCGATGAGAAGGTCTCGCTCGGCGAGGTCGACCACGGAGTCCGGCAGCAGCCCGGAGTCGATGCGCACCGGGACCTCGAGTTTCCGCAGCACCGTCGCACCGAGTGCTCCCGGGCCGATCTGCAATCGTGCCCCCTCGGGAATGAAGCGCACCAGATTCTCGACGAGGCGTTCGAGCTCCGGCGCCACCGGCTCGTCCGGCATGTTCAGGGGCGGGTGGTCGGTCTCCCCGACGACGGTCAGCCGCTCCGCGGGCAGAACGGGACCCGCCGCGCACACCGGGGCAGCCCGCGACACGAGCGCGGCAACCCGGGCGCCGGCGTCGATCGCGGCGCGCTGCCAGGAGACCTCGTTGGCGAACCGGTATCCGGACGGCGTGTGCACCACGGTGGCCATCAGCACGTCGGGACGCAGCGGCCCGTGCAGCAGCGCGGGAGTGCCCGACAGCCGCACCGGCAGGAAACGGATATGCCCCTGCGCGACCGCCGAGCGCAGCCCCCAGCCGGGCATGAAGGTTCGCACATCGGCGAAGGCCCTGGGGTCGAGATCGGGATCGGCGACGGGCATCCAGCCCAGCACCAGCCGCAGGCCCTCGGTGTTCTCGGCCACCGCGGTCAGCTGCTCGGACAGCTCCCGCGGCGCTCCGAACCCGTCACCGATCGCGATGGTGGTATCCGGGCGGATGAGCGATGTGAACGCCACGGTGTCGGTCGGCATCGGTCAGCCCTTCTGCACGGCGGGTTCGCGGGGGAGTCCCAGCACTCGTTCGGCGAGAATATTGCGCTGGATCTCACTGGTGCCACCCAGAATGGTCTGCGCCCGGGCGACGAGCATCCGGTGCACGATCGGATTGTCCGCGGGATCGTCGGTGATATCGAGTCCCAGGGCGTCGACGGCCAGATCCGCCAGATCGCGATGGGTTTCCGAGCTCATCACCTTCAGCACCGAGAAGGTCGGGGAGGTCAGCGAGGACTCGGCGTGTACCGCGCGCAGCCAGGTCGCGCGTAGCAGCCATATCCGGGTCCAGATCGAGACGATGTCCTCGCGCAGGCGCGGGGTGAGCCGGTCGCGCCGGGTCGCGGCGGCGACGATATCGTCCAGCGCGGCGAACATCGACACCGACTGCGTGCCCAGCGACAGCCGTTCGGTGCCCAGCGTCGCGGTCGCTACCGCCCAGCCCTGCCCGATCTCCCCGAGCCGATCCTGTGCCCGCAGTCGCACGCCGGTGAGGAACACCTCGTTGAATTTGCTCTCACCGTCCATCTGCTCGAGCGGGCGCACGGTGATTCCGGGCGCCGTCATGGGGACGATGAACGCGGTCAGGCCGTCGTATCGGCCGGGGCCCGTCCTGGCGATCAGCAGACCGTAATCGGCCGCCGCCGCGGCGCTGGTCCAGACCTTGTGTCCGTCGATCACCCACTCGTCGCCCTCGGCGACCGCGCGAGTGCGCAGTGAGGCCAGATCCGATCCGGCCTCCGGCTCGGAGAACAGCTGGCACCAGAGGTGTTCGCCGACCCGGATCGGCTCCAGGTGCCGCGCCCGCTGCTCATCGGTGCCGAACTCCATGATCACCGGCGCGGCCAGCGCCGGGCCGACCAGTCCGAGCTGGCGGGGCACCCCTGCGCGCGCGGTCTCCTCGGCGAAGACCGCCTGTTCCATGATGCTCGCGCCGCGGCCGCCGTATTCGACCGGCCACGGCAGGCAGGCATAGCCGCCATCGGCCAGCAGACGCTGCCATTGCCGTCCGGGGAGTACGTCGTCCACCGTCGGGGTCGGGCCGTAGTCCCGCAGGCCGGCGGGCCTGGGCACCGACTCCAGCCACGCCCGTAGCTGCTCGCGGAATTCGGTCGTGTCATCCGCCTGATCGGACGTGTTCCCGGACCCCTGTCGTGCGGTCGGCGTCCCTGCCATGCCGGCTCCCTCCTTGTCGCCCTGTTCGGTCGAATACGCCGGGGCTGCAATGGAATAGGTTGAATTGGATAGGTAATCGAGTTGAACAGCCGAACGTGGCGCGTCCGCCTACGCGGGCAACGTCTCCGTGCGCAGTGCCAGTCGCTCGCGGTGGTAGCGGGGTGTTCCGAAATGTGCCTCGCCGCTCTTGGCGCGCTTGTAGTACAGGTGCGCCGGATGCTCCCAGGTGAAGCCGATTCCGCCGTGAATCTGGATGTTGTCGCGTGCGCAGAGGCTGAACGTCTCCGAGCAGACGGTCTTGGCCAGTCCGGCCAGCAACTCCAGATCGGGGTCGTTCGCGGCCACCGCCTCGGCCGCGGAGCGCGCGGCCGAGCGCGCCGATTCCACGGCAACCAGCATGTCGGCGCATGTGTGTTTGATCGCCTGGAACGAACCGATGGGCCGATCGAACTGGTGGCGCGTCTTGGCGTAGCCGACCGCCATCTCGAGTACGCGCTCCGCGCCGCCGACTTGCTCACACGCCAAGGCGACAGCGGCGCGATCGAGTATCCGGCGCAGTACCGCCCGGCCCTGCTCCGGCCCGGCGAGCAATCGCGCCGGTGTGTCGGCGAAGTCGAGGGTGGCCTGTCTGCGGGTTCGATCGAGCGTCGGCACCGCGGTGCGGCGCAGTCCGAGGTCGGTGTCGACGATGAACAGTCCGACTCCCTCCGGCAGCCGGGCGGCGACCACGATCGCCTCGGCCGACGCGCCGTCGAGTACATGCCGTTCGCGGCCGCTGAGCAGGTAGTGCTCGCCTTCGCGGCGCGCCGCCAGTCGGATCGATTGCTCATCCCATCCGCCGGCGTCCTCGGCGATTGCCGCTGTCCCGACGAGCCGGCCCGCGGCGATCTGTGGCAGCCAGGTTCGGCAGGCGTCGTCGTCTCCGCTCTCCAGTAGCGCGGTGGCGAACAGGACCACACTGCTGAAGAACGGGCCGCACAGCAGTGCCCGGCCCATCTCCTCGAGTATCACGCTCAGTTCGAGGAAGCCGAACCCCGCGCCGCCGTACTCCTCCGGAATGGCGATGCCGTGCAGGCCCATCTGCTCGGCCATCAGTGTCGCGAGCTCCCGGTCGTACCCCTCGGCGGCATCCATCGTCGCGCGGACAGCCGACTCCGATGATCGCTCCTGCAGTAACTTTCGAACGGCGGCGGCCAGTTCCTGCTGTTCCGCACTGCGTACGCCGTACATGCCCACTCCTGCCTAATCAGCTATAATCGTTAGATAATTTATCAGTATGCGCGCGGATCTGCATGCATCCCCGAGTGGATGTGCCGGTTCGGGTTGCGATATCCGGTGACGGGTGCCCTTCGCGCTGGATCCACGTCGATGGCGGTGGCTGCAACCCTCGGGCTCACACCAGGCGGCGCCCGCCGTTCCGAAGCGGGCATAGAGGTAAATCATATAACTTATAAGGATCATTCGTGGAAGGTAGGTCGGGTGAGTAGCGGCGAGAAATTGGATCCGTGGGCGATCGCTCCGGTGCTGCATGGGCGGACATTCGAACAGATGCGGCCGGGAGACCGCTTCCGAACCGGGAGCAGGACCATCACCGAATCCGACCTGATCGCTTTCGTCACCCTCGCCGGGCTCAGTGAGCCGCTGTTTCTCGATGAGCGAGGTTCGGTCGAGGCCGGTTACTCCGGGCGCGTCGTTCCCGCGGCTCTGACCTTCGCCTATGCCGAGGGGCTGGTCCTGCAAACCGGGGTGCTGCACGGTACCGGCATGGCGTTCATGCGTTCGGATCTCGATATCAAGGGGCCGGTTTTCGTCGGTGACACCATCTCCGTCGTGGTCGAGGTGCTGGAATCGCGGCCGACGAGTTCGGGCGGCAGAGGTGTGGTGACGACCGAGAATTCGGTGGTCAACCGTGACGGCGTCGTCGTGCTGGAGTACCGGCCCGTGCGCTTGGTTCTCGGGCGCTGACACGACGCGGAGCGACCGTGGGGTTTCGGCCGAGGTGGCGGCCAGGTGTGGCGATTGACGTCACCTGAAAAGAATAGTTCTATTATATAGTTAATTTACCTGAAAAATGGAGGTCACAGGCGATGCGGCGTAGCATCTTCGAGCCGGAGCACGAGCAGTTCCGCGCAACCGCGAAAGCGTTCTTCGACACGGAGTGCGCTCCGCATGTGGAGGAGTGGGAAACCGCGGGGAAGGTAAGCCGGCAGGCTTGGAAGCGGGCCGGCGAGCTCGGGCTGATCGGCTGGGAGGCCCCCGAGGAGTTCGGCGGCCTCGGGCTGCGCGACTTCCGTTTCAATCAGATCGTGAGTGAGGAGATGTTCGCGACCGGCTCCGTCGGGATCGGCCTGGGCATCCAGAACGACATCATGGCGTCCTACCTCATCGGGCTGACCACCGATGAGCAGAAGAAGCGCTGGCTGCCGGGATATGTCCGGGGCGAGACGATCACGGCCATCGGAATGTCCGAACCGGCGGCGGGCTCCGATCTCGCCGGCATCAAGACCACCGCCCGCCGCGAGGGTGACCACTACGTCATCAACGGCCAGAAGACGTTCATCAGCAACGGCATTCTGGCCGATCTTGTGCTCGTGGCCGCCAAGACCGATCCGGCCGCCGGGCGTCGGGGCATCAGTCTGATCGTCGTGGAATCGGATACGCCCGGCTTCACCAGGGGCCGCAAGCTGGACAAGATCGGCCAGCGCGCGACCGACAGCGCCGAACTGTTCTTCGATGATGTGCGCGTGCCGGTCGAGAACCTGGTGGGTGAGGAGAACCGCGGCTTCTACCACCTGGTCGCCAACCTCCCCTATGAGCGGCTCGGTATCGCCACCTACGCGGTGCCGATGGCTCGGCGCGCCCTGGACTTGACCCTCGCGTACGCCACCGATCGCAAGGCGTTCGGGACCGCGATCGGCAAGTTCCAGGTGAACCGGCACTTCTTGGCCGAGATGAAGACCAAACTCGAAGTGGCGCAGACGTATCTGGACCAGTGCGTGCTGGCGGCGAACGCCGGTGAACTCACCGCCGAAGAGGCCGCCGGACTCAAGTGGTGGACCTCCGAAGTGCAATGGGAGATCCTGGATCGCTGCATGCAGTTGCACGGCGGTTACGGCTACATCAACGAATACGAGATCGCCCGGCTCTGGCGCGACTCCCGCGTGCAGCGCCTCTACGGCGGAACGACCGAAATCATGAAGGATCTCATCGGGCGCTCGATGGGGTTCTGAGGCAGCACCGGCCTCGAGCACGACAAGCGCGGGCACCGACCATAGGGTCGGTGCCCGCGCTTACTCATCCGGGCGGTCTGGCCGCTCAGGCTTTGGAATCGGTCTTGCTCAAGAATTTGTCGACGATCGCCTGATGTTCGGGGGTGTCGAAGGACTGGAATTCCTCCGCGAGTGCGTACTCGAGTATTCCGGTGATAGCGCGTTTGACGTGCAGGTTCAGCACGCGCTTGGTGGACTGGATGGCTTGTGGCGGCTGGGCGGCGAACTTGGCGGCCAAGGCGACCGACTGCTCCAGCAGTTCGGCGTCGGGCACCACGCGGTTGGCCAGACCGAGCGCGACGGCCTGCTGGGCGGGAATGCGCTCGCTGGTGAACAGGTACTCCTTGGCGCGCAACAGACCCATCAGCAGCGGCCAGGTGGGCGCGCCGCCGTCGGCCGCGGTGAGTCCGACACCCACGTGCGGATCGGCCATGTAGGCGCTTTCGGCGATCAGGACGACATCGCTGAGCACGGCGAGATTGCAGCCGAGCCCGACCGCCGGCCCGTTGACCGCGGCCACGATCGGCAGCGGGAAGTCGACCATTTCGGTAACCAGGGCCCGTGCCCCGTCGATCTCCGAGCGTCGCTTGTCGCGGTCCAGCCGCACCGCGCGCAGATGGTTGAAATCGCCACCCGCGCTGAACGCCCGCCCGGCCCCGGTCAGTACCACCGCGCGCGCCTCCGGATCGGCGGCGATGTGGCGCCAGACTCCGACGACGGCGTCATGCAACTGCTCGTTCGCCGCGTTCAGGGCCTCCGGCCGGTTGAGGGTCACGATACGTACGGCACCGCGCGCCTCGATCAGAAGTTCGGGTTCGAAAGGCGATCTCATAGGTCCTCCCAGGGTTCGGATGGGTGTGCGGTCGGCGGGTGCCGGGTGTCAGGCGTCGGCGCGGTCTTTCACCGAGAAGGTCAGTACCGGACCGGGATTCGAATCCGGGTCGGTCAACAGCTCCGCGACCCGCTCACCGATCTCGACATCGGTGAGCCAGTCCGGCTCGGCCTGCGCACGGGTGCTGCGGCCGTTGACCATGGCCGCGATCAGGAGTTCACGGATCTTCACTCCGGAGTCGCGGTTCTCCTTGGACCAGGCGCGCACCAGGTTGCGCTGGGCAGCCTGGACCATCGAGACCGGAGCCATCCCGGGGAAGACGGCATCGGCCATGCCTCCGCCGATGGCGAGATAGGTTGCTCCCGGCGACAGCCGCGGCAACAGCACCCGCGCGGCATTCACGTGCGGACGCAGGAGCTTGTCGAATACTTCGGTGACTGTGTTCCAGCCACATTCGGCGACGGGCGTCGGCTGCCACGGCCCGCTGACGGTGACCACGACGGCGGAGGCGGAGGCGAGGTCGGCCGCGTCCGCGAGTTCGGCGGCCGATGCTTCGCTGTGCAGGCTCCCGGGCACCGTGGAGAGCAGGGGATCGTTGTGCTGCACGGCGAGGTCGGCCAGTGTCGACTCCGTCCGCGCGGCCGCGACGGTCGTCCACCCGCGTTTCAGGCACGACGCGACGACACCGCGTCCGACGTCACCCGTCGCGCCGATCACCAGCACCCGCATCTGCCACCTCTCGTCGCAATCGTTTATTTAGTAGAATCATATATCTATATTTTGCCCTCTGTCCGCTGTCTTGACAAATAGTTAAATGATTTGACTGAATATGGTGACGGTTCTACGCTCGGGGATCTCGAAGTGCGTTTCGACGCCGAGCATCCAGTCGGAAGGTGAATGATGGAGATCTACCGTGGTATCGCGGACCTCGAGGCCGCGGTCGGCCGGGAATTGGGGCCCACGGAGTGGTTCACGATGGAGCAGGAGCGAATCGACCGCTTCGCCGATGACACCGAGGACCATCAGTGGATTCATGTGGACCCGGAGCGCGCGGCCGCCGGCCCGTTCGGGGCGACCCTGGCTCATGGGTTCCTCACGGTCTCGCTGGTGCCGTATTTCCTGAACCAGTTGCGCCGGATCGAAGGTGTACGCATGGGGGTCAACTACGGGCTGAACAAGGTTCGCTTCCCGGCGGCGGTTCGCGGTGGTGACCGCGTCCGGGCACGCGGTACTCTGATCGGCGCCGAGCGTGTCGGTGCGGACGGTGTGCAGCTCGTCACCCGGACCACTGTCGAGATCGAAGGCGGTGACAAGCCGGGCTGCGTGGCGGAACTTGTTGCCCGCTACTACTTTTGAGCCATCACGTTCCGATCGGTGCGCCCCGTGAACGGCGCGGCTGTCGCTGCCGATGGGCGTCGGAGTCGAGATCGAGTGGTCAGCGAGGTTCGGCCGGCCGCCGCACCTCGGTGCGCGGCCGTTCCACGAGCTCGACGACCACACCGTCGGGATCTGCCAGGAACAGGACGGTGAAACCGCCGGTCTGAACGTCGGGCATCGGAATGAACGACGGCTGCTGCAGGCCGGGGTGACCGCTCGCGGCCAGGGCTGCGTACGCGGCGCGGACATCGTCGACCGCGAGTGCTATCCGGTAGAGGCCCTGCGTATTCGCGGTCCGCTGCGGTGTCGCGCCCCCCGCCGGCGCCTGGTCGAGTTCCAGCGAGAACGTCGGGTCCGGAGGCAGGAACAGCGATATCCAGCCCTCACCCCGGGCGCGCGCGGCGAACCCGATCCGCGAGTACCACCGCAGGCTCGCGGACAGATCAGCGCAACTGAGCCGTTCGTGGGAGATGAGCGCCGACTGTGGGTCCGAGGGTGCATGTTCGATCTCGACGAGTTCGACGACAACCCCGTCGGGGTCCCGCAGTCGCACCGCGGGCCTATGGGCTCCGCGGACCATGCTGCCGCCGGCGACCTCCACCGGATCGTGACCGGACTCGGCGAGGTGCCCGCGAATCCGGGACAGCGATGGCACACGGTATCCGATAGCTGTCAGGCCCGGCGCCCCCGGAGGTGGGGTGGGTGCGACGGTCGCGGGTGTCTGCCACTCGACCAGTTCGAGGGCGGGCGCCGCCCGCGGACCGCGCCGATCGTAGAGAAACACCGTCTCGCTGTCGGTCCTCGACGGCATCCCCATGCATGTGGCATCCACCCCCTTTCCGGTCGAACGCATCCGGGGCGCGATCTCGAACAAGGTCGTGTAGTAGGCCTCGGCGCGCGCCTGATCAACGGTGTTGAGGTTGCAGTGCATCACAGCATGGGCGTGTTCGGGAGGTGGATTCACGGCAGGACTCTCCCCTTCGGAGATCGGGCCGCAACGGAGATCGCGGTCGCGGGATCGGCTCAACCTAACCAATTGTGACGGTTGCGTCAATATTGTCCGTTGATCAGGCGGAGACGCGCCACCATCCTACAGCTTTCACTGGGAAGGGTCGCCGAAAACTACTGTAAGAAGGGCTATTCAGTACTCCGACGACTTTTGTTGACGAAATAGTCAAATAGTCTGTTACAGTGACAGTCGAAGTTCGACCGTGGCCTCGTTCCCGCCCACAGGGAGCCGACCGGCACATCAGCATCGCGGGGCCCCGCCGTGGGGCACCGCTGGAACCAGGAGGGGTCATGCAGAACCCGTTCGCACCCGGCCGGGCGATCGTGGGTGGATTCGGATGACCGAGTCGGCCGGGATGGAGGTCTCCTACCTCGAGGCGCGCGATGACTGGGCCCGAGACCCGTCCGCCTATCGCCGGGCCCTGCGGCAATTCATCGCCACCGAGCCCGGACTGGATCGCTGGCGCGGGGGCGACTATCCGACCACCGAAGACCGGATGCGCGACAACGCCGCGCTGTCGAAGTTGCTCAGCGAGGGCGGATGGAATCGCTATGGATGGCCCGTGTCGGCCGGCGGCTTGGGCGGAGACGAGCGACATCGCGCGGTGATGTATGACGAGCTGAGCGCCGCGGGGCTGGCGGTGCCCGAGCAGAACAAGCTGCTCGAGACGCTCGGCCCGGCGGTGTTGCGGTTCGCTCCGGACTTGGCGGTGCAGTTCATGCCGTCTTATCTGGCCGGCGAGGAGTGGTGGGGCCAGGGCTTTTCCGAGCCGGAGGCGGGTAGCGACCTGGCTGGGCTGCGCTGCCGCGCCCGGCGTGCGGGCGAGACTTACGTGTTGTCCGGCCAGAAGATCTGGACCAGTCACGGCGCCACCGCGCGCCGGCTGATCTGCCTGGTCCGTACCGGCACGCTGGAGAGCAGGCACCGCGGACTCAGCATGATCATGGTCGATACCGACACCCCGGGCGTTACCATCCGGCCCATCGCGCTGGCCAGTGGTCACAACGAGCTTGCCGAGGTGTTCTTCGACGATGCCGTGGTTCCCGCGTCGCGCCTGCTCGGCCAGGAGGGGGAGGGCTGGGCGGTGGCGATGTATCTGCTGCAGTTCGAGCGGGCCATGTACGCCTGGCTCAGCGCCACGGTGGCCTCGCGCCGGCTGCGCGAACTGCGCGCGGCGCTGATCGGGCGACGGCTGCCCGACGGCGCTATCCGCCGATTCGGCGAATGTTATTCGGACATAGCCACTTTGAAGGCACGCAGTGCCGATACGGTGCGCCGGCTCGCCGCGGGCCGGACGGTGGGGCCCGAGGCGAGTATCGACAAAATCCTGCTGGCAACGGTGGAGACCGGACTGCACGACCTCGCCCGGGATGTGCTGCCGGGTGAATTCCTCTTCGGGGACGACCCTGCCGCACAGCAGTGGCGGGCCGAGTGGTGGTACAGCCGGGCCTCGACGATCATGGGCGGTTCCGCGGAGGTTCAACGCGGGATCATCGCCGATCGGGTCCTCGGCCTGCCCAAGGAGCGTGGCGCATGAGCGCGGCATCGAGCACGACCACGCGCTCAGCGACGGATACTTCCGAGGGAAGAGATATGGGCTTGGATGCCGAGACGCAGACCGTCATCGCCGAGTCGCTGCGAGAGCTGTTCGCGGCGCGGAATGGGCGAACGAGCCTGGCGCCGTTGCTCGCCGAGCTCGGCTGGGCAGAGGTACTCGCCGCGGATCCGCGCGCGGCGGTCGGATTGCTGTTCACCGAGCACGGTCGCGCGCTGGCCGGTTCCCGTGCGCTCGACGACGTCGTGCTCGCCGAACTGCCCGAAGTCCCCGGCGCCGATCTGCGCCGCGCCGTCGTCTATTGGTCCGGAACCATCGATCTGCCGCGGGACCACGACCTGATCGACGGAATCGTGCTGGGACCACTGGACGACGTCGACGAGGTTGTGATCCCGGTGGCCGGGGCGCAGGGGACACCAGCGCTGTTTATTGTGCCGGTGGCCGATATCCGCGCCTCGGCTGCCCCGCTGGTTGGTTTCGACCCGGCCGCCGGATGGACCGCGATCGGCGGGCTCGCGCTGGGGGATCTGGTTCCCACCCCGGCCGGCCGGAGCTGGGAACGGGCCGTCGCCGCCGGGCATCGAGCACTCTCGGCCGAGATACTCGGAATCTGTGATGCGACCATGGATCTGGTCAGCGCTCACACCACGACGCGCGTCCAATTCAACCGCCCGATCGGTTCGTTCCAGGCGGTGCGCCATCGGCTCGCCGAGGCAGCCGTCGCGATAGCTGGCGCACGCTCGGTCCTGGACGCCGCGTGGAACGCGGCCGCGGCACCCGGCGGCGGCGCGTGGGCGGCGAAGATCGCCAAGGTGCGAGCCGGCCGTGCTCAGGCCGAACTCATGCGCAACGCCGTTCAGGTATTCGGCGCCCTGGGCCTGACGCGGGAGGGCGATCTGCACCGGTACGTGACCAGGGCGGCCGCGCTCGACGCGTTGCTCGGCGGGCATCGGCTGCTCACCGAAGCCGTGGGAAATGCGGTACTCGACGGCACGGAGGACGACTCCGCCTTCGGCTTCTGAGCGGGAATTTCCGGTCGGTGCGTGGAATATGGGGCAGTACCTTCCAGCGGCCTATGGGCGCAACGCTTCGGCGAGGATCTGCGGAATGCGCAATGCGAAGATGGCATAGTAATAAGTGTAATTAGAGTACTCATTTACCTATAGAATTCATATCGTCCGGCCCGGTCGACCCACCGTGGACCATCTGTTCAAGGAGATCACATGACTTCCGTTGCGCGCCTTGCCGATCGCGTCGCGATCGTGACCGGCGCCGGTCAGGGCCTCGGCCGGGCGATAGCGCTGCGATACGCCGCCGAAGCGGCCCAGGTCGCCGTCGTCGACACCAACGAGGCCACGGCCGAGAAGGTGGCCGGGGAGATCGCCGGGGCCTACGCCTTCCTGGCGTCCGAGGACGCGAACTACATCACCGGACAGGTGCTTCCGGTGGACGGCGGACTGGTCATGGTGCGCTGATGGCCGCGGGTGTGCAGCGGCTCGAAGCCGCCGAACTGACCGGCGAAGAGCAACGACTGCGGGAGGAAGTCCGCGAATTCCTGGCCGAGCGTTTGCCGGCGGGAAGTTACGACATCGGGCTCGGAATCGCGGCCGATATCGATGCGGAATTCTCCCGCGACCTCGGCAAGCGCGGTTGGCTGGGAATGGCACTGCCTGAGGAGTACGGCGGTGGCGGCCGAACGGCGGTGGAGCGCCTGATCGTCGTCGAGGAATTGCTCGCGGTCGGGGCCCCGGTGGGCTGGCACTGGGTTGCCGACCGCCAATCGGGGCCGAATATCGCGGCCAACGGCACCCACGAACAGAAGGAGTACTTTCTCCCGCGAATTGCCAAGGGAGAGTTGTCGTTCGCGATCGGGATGAGCGAACCCGAATCGGGCTCGGATCTCGCGTCGGTGCGTACCAGGGCAGTCCGGGTCGACGACGGCTGGCTGATCAACGGAACCAAGATATGGACCTCCGGTGCGCTGGAGGCGACGCATATCCTAGGGCTCTTCCGCACATCCGACGAACGATACGGGGGCCTCACCCAGTTCATCGTGGATCGCCGGAGCGCGGGGCTGCGAGTATCGCCGATTCCGTTCATCGACGGAACCCGGCATTTCTGCGAAGTGTCGTTCACCGACGTCTTCGTGCCCGACACCATGCGGCTGGGAGACATCGGCGCGGGCTGGGGACAGAACAAGGCGGAGCTCGTCCTCGAACGCGGGGGAGTGGACCGGTGGATGTCGCTGATGCCGGTCCTCGAGCATTGGGCAGCGCATCCGAGCAGCGCGGATACGCGATGGGCCCAGAGCGATGTGGGGTCGATTGCCGCCCGGGCGTGGGCATTTCACGGTTTGTCGCTGTCGATAGCGAGGGCTGTGGACGAAGGCCGTTCGCCCACCGTCGAAGCGGCGCTGGCCAAGGAGATGGCGACCCGGTTCGAACAGGAATGCATCGAGATCGTCGCGCGTCATTTCGGCCGCACACCCGACTTGTCCTCGGCGGACCCCTACGAGTCGCTGCTCGCCCGGGCGATTCTCACCGGACCCTCGTGGACCATCCGCGGCGGCACGACCGAAATTCTGCGCAACATCATCGCGAAGGGGTTGATCCGGACATGAGTGAAGTCGTCCGGCGCGATCCGGATCTGGTCCGGCTCGTCACGGAATTCTTCTCGCAGACATTCACTCCGGATGTGGTGACAACGGTGGAGAACACGGGCTTCTCACCCGGTCTGTGGTCCTCGGTGGAACAACTCGGCCTGCCGCTGATCGGAATCGAGGAAGACCTCGGCGGTTCCGGCGGCTCGCTGCTGGATCTGCTGGCCGTCGGCCACGGGGCCGGAGAGTATGCGGTGCCGCTGCCGCTGGCCGAGACCAGCCTGGCCGCCTGGTTGCTCACCTGCGCCGGTGCCCCGGTGGAGCCCGGACCGATGACCGTGATCACGGATTCGACCCGCCTGCGTCTGGACGGAAATCGCCTGTCCGGCACCGCCGGGGACGTGGCGTGGGCTCGCGGTGCCACCCGCGTGGTCGCGATCGTCGAGGACGGTAGCGGGTCCTCGCGCGTCGTTTCGGTGAATGCGGCGGATCTCGACATCGAAGCGGGCACCGACCTGGCCGGTATGCCGAGGGATCGGATATCGGCCGCGCACGTCGAGGTACAGACCTGGGCCGGTGACGTCACCGCCGATGCCCTGCTGCTTCGTGGCGCGCTGCTGCGCTCGGCGCAGATGGCGGGCGCGATGACCGCGGCCTTCGATCTCACCAAACGATATGTCGAACAGCGGGTGCAGTTCGGCCGGCCGATCGGTGCGTTCCAGTCCGTCCAGACTCACATCGTGGAGCTGGCGCAGGCATCGGCATCGACCACGCTCTCGGTCGATCGGGCGGGAGTCGCGGCATTGCGTGGCCCGGCGTCGTTCGAGATCGTCGCCGCGAAATCGCTGGCCAACCGAAACGCGGGCCTCGCGGTCCGGGCCGCCCATCAGGCCCACGGCGCGATCGGGATGACGAGGGAGTACTCGTTGCAACTGCTCTCGCGCCGCCTGCAGGGTTGGCGCGGGGAATTCGGCGACGAAATGACGCTGAACATGCGGCTCGGCGCGGCCATGGCCCGGGAGCGCGGTATCGCCGCCGCGGTCACATCGGTCGGTTCGACGGTCGCCGTCTGAGCTGCGCTCGCTCCGTTCAACGCGACTTGACGTTTTATCACTCAGTGGAAGGAACATCGCGCATGACCCGATCAGTGCCCTTGGCAGAGGGGTTGTTCACTTGGCCTTCAGACGATCCCGCCCTGATCGGCGGGAAGGCCTCCGACGGCAGCATCGTCTTCCCCTATCGTGAGCACCGCCTCGTCGGTGGCCGCAGGGAGAAGCTCGAGCCGGTGGAGCTGCCCCGGCGGGGCACGCTGTGGACGTTCACCACACAGCGGTTCTGCCCGCCGATTCCGCCCTACGCGGGCGATGCCGAAGCCTTCGAACCATTCGCGGTCGGTTATGTCGAACTCCCCGGCGCGCTGCGGGTGGAAGCTCGGTTGACCGAGCCCGATCCGGAGAAGCTGCGAATCGGTCAGCCGATGAAGTTGCGGATCGTGCCCTTCGGCAAGAACAAGGAAGGTGCGCAGACGATGATGTTCGCCTTCGCTCCGGTCGACGAGGAGGAGGACAGCCGTGGCGAGCAGTGAGGTCGCGATCATCGGGGTGGGTCTGCACCCGTTCGGGCGCCATCAGGGCAAGTCCGCCCTGGAGATGGGCGAGGACGCCATCATCGACGCCCTCGCCGACGCCGGCGTGGCCTGGCCGGATATTCAGGCCCTCTACGCGGGCAGCATGGAGGTGAAGAACCCCGAGAACGTCGTCTCCCTGCTCGGTCCTACGGGCATCCCGACGCGCGCGGTGTTCACCGGATGCGCCACCGGCGGAACCTCACTGGCCATGGCGGCCAACGCGATCCGGGTCGGTGATCACGACCTGACGCTGGCGGTGGGGCTGGACAAGCATCCGCGCGGCGCCTTCTCCGACCACCCGTCGGTGGTCGGGCTCCCGGACTGGTACGGCGAGATCGGCCTGTTCCTGACCACCCACTTCTTCGGTATGAAGATCAACCGCTACATGCACGACCACGGGATCTCGCACGAGACGCTCGCCCGGGTGTCGGCGAAGGCGTTCCGCAATGGCGCGGCTAATCCGACCGCGTGGCGGCGCAAGCCGGTCACCGAGGCGGAAGTGCTGGCCTCGCAGGTGCTCAATTATCCGCTGCGCCAGTACATGTACTGCAATCCGGACGAAGGGGCGGCGGCCGCTGTCCTGTGCCGCGCGGACCAGGCTCACAAATACACCGATACGCCGATCTATCTGCGTGCCTCCCAGCTGTTCTCCCGCCGGGAGGGCTCGATCGAGGTGCTGACCCCGTCGCTGAACATCGAGACCGCGCCGAGCCCGACCGTCTTCGCGTCCCGGGCCGCCTACGAAGAGGCCGGCATCGGACCCGAGGATGTCGACGTCATCCAATTGCAGGACACCGACGCGGGCTCGGAGGTCATTCACATGGCCGAGAACGGTTTCTGCGCCGACGGCGATCAGGAGAAGCTGCTCGCCGAGGGGGCGACCGAGATCACCGGGCGGCTGCCGATCAACACCGACGGCGGACTGCTCGCCAATGGTGAACCGGTCGGCGCGTCCGGCCTGCGGCAGGTGTACGAACTGGTCAACCAGTTGCGCGGGCGGGCGACGGGTCGGCAGGTGGAGGGGGCGCGGGTCGGCTACGCGCAACTCTACGGTTCCCCGGGCACCGCCGCGGTCACGATTCTGTCGCGCTGACACGAAGGGGCTCAAGGATTTCGGAAAAGGAGCACCATGCCTTCGGAGCTGACCCTGGGTGACATCATCGGTGACAATGCGGTGCGGTTCCCGGATGTTCCCGCCTATATCGCCGACGGTGAAATCCGCACCCATTCCCAGTTGCTTCGTCGTGCGACGGAATTGGCCGCCGCCCTGGGCGAGCGCGGCCTGCGCCGCCAGGATCGCGTGGCGGTACTGAGCCGCAACGGCATTCGCTTCGGCGAGGTGCTAGCGATGGGTCAGCTCAGTGGCATAGTGGTCGCGACGGTGAACTATCGGCTGGCGGTGCCGGAGATGGGCTCGATCCTGCGCGACGCCGCGCCGCGGGTGCTGTTCTTCGAATCCGAATATCTGGCCGCCGTGGAGGAGCTTCGCCCGGGGCTGACCGGTGTCGATCTCTATGTATGCCTGGACGCTCCGGCTCCCGGCGCCGTGGAATACCGGGAATTGCTGGCCGCGGGCGCCGATCGTGAGTTGCCGTTCAGCGCGGTGGCGGCCGACACCGCCTGCCTGATCTACACCACCGGAACCACCGGACGTCCCAAGGGATGCATCCTGGGCCAGCGTGAGCTGCGGCGGATGGGTGCCGTGCTCAACGGCGAGATGCGCAGCGGGAGTAGCGATCGTGCGATGCTGGTGATGCCGATGCTGCATATCGGCGCGATCGCGATCGCGCTGGGTGTGCACGCACGCGGCGGCACTGCCGTACTGCACCGGCAGTTCGAGCCGGCCGCGATGCTGGCAACCGCGGCCGCGGACGGGATCACCATCCTGCACCTGGCGCCGACCATGTTGCAGACGTTGGTCGACGTGGCCGGCCCGGACAGTCCCGCACTGGCCGGGATCCGCACGGTGGTCTACTCCGCGGCCCCGGTCACCAGCACCATTCTGCGTGCGGCGATGGCGGCGATGCCGAATGCCGGATTCCTCAATCTGTACGGGCAGACCGAGGTGATCACCTCCGGCCTGCCGCGCGAGCTGCATCGCACCGCGACCGAGGACGACCGGCGGCGGCTGACCTCGGTCGGCCACCCCTTCCCCGACACCGAGGTCCGGATCGTCGACGGCGACGGCCGGGAGTGCCCGCCGGGACAGCCGGGAGAAATCGTGGTTCGCTCGGCCGTGATGTTCCGCGGCTACTGGAACAACGACCGTGCCACCGCCGAAACGATTCGCGATGGCTGGTGTCATACCGGTGATGTCGGGATGTTCGATACCGAGGGTCTGCTGTATCTGGTCGACCGGAAGAAGGATGTGATCATCTCCGGAGGCGAGAACGTCTACTCGGTGCAGGTCGAAGAGGTCGTCGCGAGCCATCCCGCGGTCGCGGAATGTGCGGTGATCGGCATCCCGGACCAGCGCTGGGGTGAATCCGTCTGTGCGGTGGTGGTCCCGGTCGAGGGAGCCACCGTCGATGCCGACGACCTGCGTGACCATGTCGCGGCGCGGATCGCCCGATACAAGGCGCCGCGCCGCACGATCGTGGTGGACGAGCTGCCGAAACTGCCGACCGGAAAGCTGGATAAGAAAGTGCTGCGGGCTCGTTACGCGGGTACCTGATCCGAACTTCCGATGTAGCGCAGCGCTTTTCGTCTACGGGGCAGGCCCCGGTAGGTTTCGGGGTCCGCCGCGGGAGTATCAGCACCGCTCGCGGTGTTCTCGTCCCGGCGCCGGATGGACCGGGAACGAGGCGTTGAATAAATAGTGAGATATTTTTACTATATTTCTAAACTGTGACGCCCGCCACGGGCTGGTGAAAGGACCCTCCGATGCCGGTCGACCCTGCTGCTGTTGTGAGTGACACCGATCCGATTGCGGCGGAGGGGTTCTGGGATCTGATCCGCGAGCGCGCGCAACGATCGGCGCACCTGCCGATGCTGGTCGACGAACACGGCACCACACTCACCTTCGGGGACTTCCGTGCGCGGGCCGAGCGGGTCGCGGCCGCACTGCAGGCGGAGGGAATCGGCCCGGGGACGCGCGTGGCCTGGCAGCTGCCGACGCGGATCAGCACGTTGCTGGTGATGGCCGCGCTGGCCCGGCTCGGGGCGGTGCAGGCGCCGATCATCCCGATCTATCGGGAACGCGAGACCGGTGCGGCGGTGGCCGCCGCCGAGGCCGACACGATGCTGATACCGGGAACGTGGCGCGGCACCGACTACCGCGCGATGGCCGAGGGGTTGCCGGGGACGCGTCGGGTACTGACCATTGGGACGTCCGCACCCGAGTCGGCGGATGTGGCGGCGCTCCCGCCTGAACCCGGTGTCTCGCAGGATATCCGGTGGGTCTACTTCACCTCGGGGTCGTCCGGTCTGCCCAAGGGGGTCTGTCACGGCGACAGCTCCCTGCTGGCCGCGGCGCGGGGATTCACCCAGCGCGGCGGACTCGGGCGCGAGCCCGGCGAAGTCGGCGGAATACCGTTCCCGGTGGCCCATGTCGGCGGTGTGGTCTATCTGATGTCGCTGCTGCTGGCCGGATTCCCCGCGGTCGTGGTCGAGGCGTTCGATCCGGCCACCACCTCGGAGCTGTTCCGCCGGCACCGCGTGACATTCACCGGCGGCAGCACGGTGTTCTACACCGCACTGCTCAACCAGCAGCGCACACTGCCCCCGGGTGAGCGGCTGTTGCCGAGCCTGCGTGTGCTCAAGGGTGGCGGAGCGCCGTGCCCGCCGAGTGTGTATCACGCGGTCCGCGCTGAATTGAACGCGACGGTCGCGCACGACTACGGCGCGACCGAGGTGCCGATGATCTGCGTCGCGTCCCCCGACGACACCGACGAGCAGTTGGCAAACACCGAAGGCCGCCCGATTCCGGGCCTTCGGCTGCGCGTCGTCGGCGCGGCCGGGGAGCTACCGCTGGGGCAGGACGGGGAAATTCAGGTCCAGGGCGCATCGGTATTTCGTGGCTATACCGATCCGGAGCTGACGGCCGCGGCGTTCACCGCCGACGGCTGGTTCCGCACCGGCGATCTGGGTCATCTGCGTTCGGACGGACATGTGGAGGTGACCGGCCGCCTGAAGGACATGATCATTCGCAAAGGTGAGAACATCGGACCCGTCGAGGTGGAGGCGCTGCTCGCCGAACATCCCGCCGTGGCCGAGGTGGCGGTGATCGGCTTGCCCGATGACGAACGCGGTGAGCTGGTGTGTGCGGTGATCGCCGTCCGTCCGGGTGCGGCAACGCCCACCCTCGACGAGGTCGCCGCGCACCTGCGGTGGGCGGGCCTCATGCCACAGAAGCTGCCCGAGCGCCTCGAGGTCCTGGCGGAGCTGCCCAAGGCCGGGCTGGGAAAGCTGGACAAGCAGTCGCTGCGGCGGACCTTTTCCGGAGCGTGATCGGATGCGCACGTCGGAGCCGGCCGGCGGGCGCACCGCGTTATTCCGGCGCGATCCGGATCAGCCCCTCCTGAACGACGGTCGCCGCCAGCTCGCCGCCGCGCCGGAAGATCGAGCCCCGGCACAGCGCACGGGCCGAACCGGCCCAGATGCCTTCCTGCTCGTACCACAGCCACTCGTCGGCAGGGCCGGGTGAGTGGAACCAGATGCTGTGGTTGATGGTGGCGAAGCGCAGATCGGGGTCGTGTACGGTCCGGCGATGCGGACCGAGCGAGGTCGACAGCAGTAGCGCGTCGGAGAGATAACCGAGTACAGCGGCATGGACCACGTCGTCGTCCGGCAGCGGCTGCGGGGGACGCACCCAGAACCTCTGGTACGGCGCCACAGCGGTGCCCTGGCCGGCGGAAACCCGGACCGGGGTGTCGGGGAAGCGGAATTCCAGCATCGTGGTCTGCTCGAGTGCCGACAGCCATGCCCGATCGGCACCCTCGCCCACGATCTGCGCGGCCGGTTCGACGTCTTCGGGATCGGGTGCGGACAGTGTCGTAAGTTGGTGTGCCAGACCGTTTTCGGGTTGCTGGAACGAGGCGGTGGCGGTGAAGATGATCCGGTCGTGCTGGGTGGCTGTGACAAGCCGGGTGGTCAGTGACGTCCCGTCGTGCAGGGGTTCGACCCGGTAGGTGACAGGAGAATTGCCGTATCCCGGGCGCAGGAATGTGGTCTGCAGGGCGTGTATCGGCCGGTCGTCGGTGACCGTCGCCCGGGCGGCGAGTATGGCCTGTCCTACGGTGACGCCGCCGAAGATGCGCGGTGCCGCGGTGGGCCGGGCAGGGCCGAGGAATTCGGATCCGCCGATCCGGTGGATGCTCAGAACGTCGGCCAGGGAGACCGGATCGACAGTCCGCGTCGCCGTACTCATCGCTGGAACCTCTTCTCTCGGTGGCAAGTCCGCGCGGATACCTACCAATCCGTCATTTATCGCCGAACTATCTAACTATATCGCCCGAGTCGCTGTGCGGGTGCTACCGAGTCGCGCCCGGATTCCTCCTAGCAACCCGTGGGTCTTCTCGCTCGCCCCGCTGCCGGGCGGGGGGCGATGGCAGGTGTCCGAGATGGAACAATGGCAACCGATACTGTCCTCGTAGGGAGGAGATGCGATGTCGGCGCCCGCCAGGATGGGCCGTCCGGTGAATGCGGACGGGGAACAGACTCGCCTCCGGATCATGACCGCGGCGATGGACCACATCGCCGAGGTCGGCTACGCCAAGGCGACGATGAAGTCGATCGCCGAGCAGGCGGGGCTCACCAGTGCGGCGATCTATCACTACTTCCCCTCCAAGGTGGAGTTGGTCACCGCGACGCTGAACGTGCGGATCGACGAGGTGATGGCTCGACTGGCGCACGCGGTCGACTTCCCGGGCACGCTGCGCGAACATTTCGTCGCTCTGCTGGACGAGGCGATCGCGTGTGTCCGCGACTATCCGTCGGTGACCCGCTTCGATGCCACCGTCTACCTCGAATCCGCGCGCTACCCGGATCTGGGTGCCGCGGTTACGCGGCGCCAGCGCGCCGAGGAGGCGCTCTACTCGCGGCTGGTGGATGAGGCGGTGCGCGCCGGCGAGGTGGCGCCCGGTATCGATGCGCGGTCGGTGGTGGACATGCTGACCTCGCTGACCTGGGGGCTTGCTCATCTGTCGGCCACCGCGACCGCCGACCGGCACCGGGCGGCAGTCCGTGCGACCGAAGCGTTGCTGGCCGGAACTTTATTGATTGAACGCAATCATTAAACGAATTTAAGTCATTTTTTCGGAATCGCACCCGTGACTCGGGTCACCTCCATAAAGTAACTCATCAATTAGTTAGTTACATGCAGCCTTGTCACGAGGAGGTGGCTGGCTTTGACCACCCACGTCGAACACCGGATCGAGCAGCCGAGTACAGCCGGAGTTCCATTCGCGATCACCGACCCGGCCAAAGTTCCTGCGGGAAGGTACTTTTCGCCTGAGTTTGCCCAGCTCGAGAAGAAGAAGCTCTGGCCGCACGTTTGGCAGATGGCCTGCCGGGCCGACGAGATCCCACGCCCGGGTGACTTCACCGAGTACAAGATCAACGATCAGTCGATCATGGTGGTGCGTCAGCGTGACGACACCGTGAAGGCCTACTTCAACGCATGCCGCCACCGCGCCACGGCCCTGGCCTCCGACAGCGGAACCTTCCACGGTGGTCAGATCGTCTGCCCGTACCACGGCTGGCGCTGGAACCTGGACGGCTCCAATTCCTACGTCTATGCCGAACGCGGCTTCGCTCCGCGCTGTCTCGATCCGGAGTCGTTGCGGCTGGTGGAGTGTCAGGTCGGCGAATTGTTCGGGCTGGTGTGGATCAATATGGATCCGGCCGCGCCGCCGTTGCACGAGGCGCTGGCCGGGATCGCCGAGGCGCTGGCGCCGATCGCTTTCGAACGGATGCGGGTGCGCTGGTGGCGTCACCTCATCCTGCCGGGGAACTGGAAGGTCGCCCAGGAGGCGTTCATGGAGGCCTACCACGTGATGCAGGCGCATCCGTCGCTGTCGATGGGCGCGTCCGACGAGGACTTCAACCTCGACGCGTTCGGCGGCACGTTCGAGACCTTCGACGGCGGCCACGCGCACATGCTGCCCGTGCCGGGTGAGATTCCGGTCGAGGGAATGTCCGCGGCGGAGTACTTCGTCCAGTACAACACCGCGCTCTACCTGGGCACCGATGCCTACGCCACCGAACGGGAGATGTTCATCCAGCAGGGCTTGCTCGACCGCGACATCGATCCCGATCAGTTCCCGTCGGCGTTCTTCGGCGCGCTGTACGACTACGCGAAGGGGGCGGGCGTCGATCTGCCGTCGCCGCCGACGGAAACCAGCGGTTACGGTCACATTTTTCCGAACATCACTGTGTTGCCCGCCTATGGCAATTCGATCATGTACCGGGTCCGGCCCAACGGCGACGATCCGGAAAGCTGTGTCTTCGAGGTCTGGGCACTGCAGATTCCGGCGGCGGGGGAGGAGAGCGCCGATCGGCCCGAACTCGAGGGACCGATCCCGGTCGAGGACTGGCCGCAGATCCTCAAGGAGGATTTCCACAACATCATCGCCCAGCAGAAGGGTCTGAAGACTCGAGGGCTCGACGGGCTGACGCTGTCCGAACCGTACGAGGCGATGATCGTCAACAGTCATCGGACCATCGATCAGTATCTGGCGCGGTGATCCGGGTGCCAGTGGTACGAGTGGACCCGGCCGGTTTCGAACTGGCCGTCGGCGACGGTGAGACGCTGTTCGAGGCGGCGCTGCGGGTGGGGGCTCGCTGGCCGACCATCTGCTACGGGCAGGCCCGCTGTACGGCCTGCGCCGTGCGAGTGATCGACGGGCACGACCAGCTCGGCCCGGTCTCCGACGAAGAGCGAGATGTCTTGCGGCAGATCACGAATCGGCGCATGGGATGGCCCCTGCGCGATACCCGGCTGGCATGCCGGTTGACGGTGACCGGTGACATCACAGTGGAAAAGCGGGCGGCCCGGCCGTTTGCGCCCGGAGTGTCCGACAGTGAGGAGCGGGACGGTGAGTGAGCAGGGACCGGCAACGACGCCGGAACAGGTCTACGACGTCGTGGTCGTGGGCTTCGGCGGCGCCGGGGCCTGCGCCGCGATCGCGGCCGCCGAAGCCGGCGCTTCGGTGCTCGTAGTGGACAGGTTTTACGGTGGCGGATCGACGACGCATTCCGGGGGTGTGGTCTACGCCGGCGGCGGCACACCCGCGCAGCGGGAGGCGGGCGTCACCGACACCGCCGAGGCCATGTTCACCTATCTCGCACAGGAGGCCGGTGACGCGGTGGGCACCGCGACGCTGCGCCGGTTCGTGGACGGCAGTCCCGCGATGATCGAATGGCTTACCCGCCAGGGCGTGCCGTTCGAGGGCAGCCTGTGCCCGTACAAGACGTCCTATCCGACCAATCGCCACTTCTTGTACTACTCGGGCAACGAACAGGTTCCCAGCTATGCCGACAACGCCGCCCCGGCCCCGCGCGGGCACCGGGTCCGGGCGAAGAATTTCAGCGGGGCCGCTTTCTACGCCACGCTGCGAGATGCCGCGCTGGGCAAGGGCGTCGAGTTCCGCCCGCTGGCCGAGGTGCGCGAGCTGATCGTGGCCAACGGTGCGGTGGTCGGCGTCGAATTCGACGCCCCGGACCCCGGTGTCTTCGGGCGCCGGCACAAGATCTGCACCGAGATCGCCGCCAAGGCAGAGGTGTGGCATCCGCCGCTGGGCGACCGCCTGATGGCGAAAGTCGTTTCGGCCCAACGCAAGCGGAGCACTCGCCATCGGGTCCTGGCCCGTGGCGGAGTGGTGCTCTGCACCGGCGGCTTCGGGCAGAACAAGGAACTGGTCCGGCGCCACGCGCCGGCCTGGACCGAGGTGTCCCCGCTGGCCGCTGGAGCCGACGACGGCGCGGGCCTGCGGCTGGGTGCGCAGGTCGATGCCGCCACCAGCCACCTGCACAAGATGTCGGGCTGGAAATTCATCTCGCCCCCGTCGGGATTTCTCGAGGGGGTGGCAGTCGGAATGGAGGGCGATCGGTTCGCCAACGAACAGCTCTACGGCGCGACCATGTCCGAACCGCTGATCGAGCAACAAGGCGGGCGCGGATTCCTCATTCTGGACGCGGCGGGCTGGCGCACCGCGCGGCGGCAGGCGCGGGAACAATCGGCGTTCTTCCAAGTTCCGCAGAGCCTCTATATTTTCAGCCCATTCGGCCACCGCCGGGCCGCGACCGTGCAGGCGCTGGCCTCAGCGTGCGGTATCGATCCGGCCGGTCTGGCGGCGACCGTCGCGAAATACAACCAGGACATCGAGGCCGGACGGCCCGATCGGTTCGGCAAGGCCGACCAGTACCGGCGGGTGCTCGACCGCGGCCCGTATTTCGCGGTGAATCTGGCGCCGGGCGTCAGCCCCGCCTATCCGTTCCCGTTCATCACTCTCGGCGGGTTGGCGGTGGACGAGGACACCGGGGCGGTTCGCCGGGCAACCGGTGGCACCGTCCCCGGACTGTACGCCGCCGGCCGCGCGGCGGTCGGAATCTGCAGCAACAGTTACGTGTCCGGGCTGTCGCTGGCCGACGCGGTGTTCTCCGGCCGCCGTGCCGGTGAGCATGCGGCTCGCTCCGGCCGCGACGTCGAAATCCTCGAATCGAAGAATCAGGAGACCAGGTGAGTCCATCGACCCCCGCGCCGAGCCCCGAGGCGCAACTCGACATCTTCGCCACCGCAACGCGAATCGCGTTGTCGGACGAGAAATATCGCTCATACATGTTGAGCGGCAAGATCGGCGGCATGTACTACTCGCCGCGCGGACAGGAGTTCGTCGCGGCTTCGGTAGCGGCGCATCTACGGCGCGACGACTACGTGGTGACCACTTATCGCGGACTACACGACCAGGTCGCCAAGGGGGTGCCGCTGCGCGATCTGTGGGCCGAGTACCTGGGCAAGGCCGCCGGAACCTGCGGCGGCAAGGGCGGGCCGATGCATGTGACCGCGCCGGAGTACGGGCTGATGGTCACCACCGGTGTCGTCGGCGCCGGTCTGCCGATCGCGAACGGACTGGGCTTGTCCGCGCAGATGCGCGGCACCGATCAGGTGACCGTGGTGAACTTCGGTGACGGCGCGTCCAATATCGGCGCCTTCCACGAGGCGCTCAACCTGGCGTCGGTGTGGCGGCTTCCGGTCGTCTTCGTCTGTCAGAACAACAGATACGCCGAGTACACGCCACTGCGCGAGGGCACCTCGGTGGAGAGCATCGCCACCAGGGCGGCCGGTTATTCGATGCCCGGTGTCACTGTGGACGGCAATGATCCCATTGCGATGTACCAGGTCGCGGGCGACGCGATCGGCCGGGCCCGGCGCGGTGAGGGGCCGACGTTGCTGGAGGCCATGACCTTTCGCTTCCACGGCCATGTCATGGGCGATCAGCAGGGGTACATGCCCAAGGAGGAACTCGCGGCGGCGATGGCGAACGATCCGCTGCCGCGTTTCCGGGCCCAACTGATCGAGTCGGGCGCGGCCACGGTCGAGCAGATCGAGGCCGTCGAAGCGGCGGCGGCCGCCGAGGTCGCCGATGCCGCCGAATTCGCCTTCGATGCGCCCCTACCGGATCCAGCGGAACTGACCACCGATGTGTATGCGGAAGGAGCGGCGGCATGACCATCGCAGAACAGCCTGTGCAGACCCGGACCCTGGGCTTCGTCCAGGCGATCAACGACGCGCTCGATATCGCGCTGGAGACCGACGAGCGGGTCTTCGCCCTCGGCGAGGATATCCAGGAGCCCGGCGGTGGCGGTTTCGGTGTGTTCAAGGGCCTGGGAAAAAAGTATGGGACACAACGGATTAGGCATACACCGATCTCCGAGCAGGCGATCATGGGGGCCGCGATCGGCGCGGCCATCTCCGGGCTGCGGCCCGTCCCGGAGATCATGCTGATGAACTTCACCCACGTCTGCATGGATCAGCTGGTCAACCACGCCGCCAAGTTGCGCTACATGTCCGGTGGCCGCACCCCGGTGCCGATCACGGTGCGCACGGCCACCGGCGCCGGCGGTGGATTCGGGGCACAGCATTCCGACATGCTCGAGGCTCAGTTGGTGCATGCCGCCGGCCTCAAGGTCGTGGTGCCGAGCAATCCGGCCGACGCCAAGGGACTGCTGCTGTCGTCGATCTTCGACGACGACCCGGTGGTATTCGTGGAGATGTTCGGGCTCTACTTCGCCTCGCGCGGTGAGGTTCCGGTGGGGGACCATCGGGTTCCGCTGGGTAAGGCGGCCATCGCGCGCCCCGGATCGGATGTCACCATTCTGACCTATGGGCGGCAGGTGGTCGACTGCCTGGCCGTCGCCGAACAGCTGGCCACCGAGGGGATCGACGTCGAGGTGGTGGATCTGCGGACGCTGCAGCCGCTCGACATCGAGACCGTGCTCGCCTCGGTGGCCAAGACCAAGCGTGCGGTCGTCGTGCACGAAGCGGTGCGGCGCAACGGATTCGGCGCCGAACTGGCCGCGACCATCCACTCCGAGCTGTTCGGTGAGCTGGCCGGCCCGGTGGCGCGGGTGACGGCACCGAACACGCCGGTGCCCTACGCCAAATCGCTGGAACAGGCCTACATTCCCGGGCCGCCGCAGATCGAGGCGGCAGTGCGCGGACTGTTGTGAGCCCCGATCATCCGATTCATCGCGAGAGGAGACGCCTTCCGTGGCGCACGAACTACTGATACCCCAGCTCGGTGTGACGATGACCGAGGGGACGATCACGGCCTGGCTGGTCGAGGACGGCCAGACGGTGCAGCAGGGAGATCTGCTCTACACCCTGGCCACCGACAAGACCGAGACCGATATCGAATCACCCGCCGCGGGCACGCTGGTCATAGTCGGTGAGATCGAGGTGGAATACCCGGTCGGCTCAGTCGTCGGCCGGATCGAATAGCGGGGCCGGATCCCGCGGCACGCCGTTGTCCGCTGCCGCGGGCCGGTGTCCTGCACCGTTGACCACCGGCGGGGTTCCGGATGCGCGGAGCTCACCGAAGTTACCGCGCACCAACATGTTTTGTACCAGACATGCTCGTTCGAGGAGAACAGTCGTGGCACGAGGAATCTTGTACGTCGAAACCCGGCCCAGTGCCCCGCAGCGTACCGCGGAGTATCACAGCTGGTACGACGAGACGCATCTGCGTGAGGTGGTGGCGATGAAGGGGTTCGTCTCGGGCCGCCGGCTCGAGCCCGTCGCCGATGACGGCCCGTTCGTCGCCCTGTACGAAATCGAGGCCGACGATCTGCAGGCCGTGGTCGACCGGCTGTTGGCCGCCGCGGTAGGCGGAGCCCTGCACATGTCCGATGCCCTGTGTATGGATCCTGCGCCGGTGGTCCGCCTGTTGCGCACGATCACGGTGCAGGAGTCCGAGCCCGAGCCCGGTCCCGGTCGATCTGCGCTGGCCGATTCGGGCACAGCCCCGCGCTGAGCTGGTGAGGGGCTGGTCGCCCGTTATCTTTTTCGCAGCCCTTGATCGAGGGCTACGGTCGCCAGGCCCGGTATGACTTCTTGCCCCTGTCGTGCG
>NZ_LZMK01000272.1:0-794 GCF_001665865.1 Nocardia sp. 852002-20019_SCH5090214
TCGCCAGGCTCGCTCAGCCGGAGATGCTTCCTCACCCGTGAAGCACCCGCCGGTTACTCGCCGCCGAATGCGGCGCTGGTGGTGGCGGCGAAGTCGATTTGGCGTCGTGCGTTCGACAGTGTGCTGACCACGGAGGTGCCGACCGGGCCGGTGCGGTCGTAGAGGGTGGCGCTGCCGATGGACACGCCCGCCGAGGCGATGGTGTTGTCGGCGCGTAGTCCGAGTTCGCAGCCGATCGGCAGACGCGAAAGCGCCACGGTCACATCGGCGTTGATGTAGCCGGCGCCTTCGGTGCCCCAATGACACACGTGGTTCGTGGAGTCACCCAGGATCGCTGCGCGCTGGAACCCAGTGATCGGTTCCCCGGCGACCAGTGGTGGCAGGTTCTGCCAGAAGATTTTGCGGTCGGCGTTTTGATTCGCCGCGAAATCCTCGGACCAGTCGCGATCGCCGCTCTTGAACAGCGGCGGCGTCCCGCCGGGCACAGCACTCTCCTGCGGCGGAACCGGCAGCGGTTCGTCTCGGCTCCAGAGCTGGCCAGGCGGTTCGGTCCCGGTGGTGAGGAAAACGGCTGTCGCCCTCACACGTTGCTGACCGTCTTGCGACAGTGCCGCGTCGGCAACAGTGATTCGAGATCCTCGACGGACCACCGTGCTGCGCAGATCGAACGCGGCGTTGTCGACCGGTTGATACAGGTCGACTGTGAGTCGAGCGGGGATGAAGCCCTCCGGGCAGTGGGTCTCGAGTTCCCGGGCGAGCATGCCGGCCACGGCTGTTCCGCTCAGTTTGGTCGG
>NZ_LZMK01000273.1:0-135875 GCF_001665865.1 Nocardia sp. 852002-20019_SCH5090214
TCTCGGCACCCAGTTCTCGCAGCGCGGACTCCGTGCGCGCCACGGCCACGACCGCCGCACCGGCGCGCGCGAACGCCACCGCGATGCCCCGGCCCAGGCCGCGGCTGCCACCGACGACCATCGTGCGGCGGGACGCGTTCATGACGCCACCGCCACTGCCTGCACGGAAGCGGCGTTCGCGCGCGCCGGTGCGGCGGTCGTGGCCGTGGCGCGCACGGAGTCCGCGCTGCGAGAACTGGCCGCCGAGACGTCCGGCATCGATATCGAGGTCGCCGACGCGGCCGATCCGACCGTGCCGGGAACACTGCTCGACCGCCACCGTCCGGACACCGTCATCATCGTGGCGGGTGCCGCCCCGCTCCCGCGGCCGCTGCACCACCACACCTGGGAGACGTTCTCGGCGAACTGGAATACCGACGTGCGCATAGCCTTTCACTGGTTGCGCGAAGCCCTGCTGACTCCGCTGCCGCCCGGCGGTCGCGTGATCGTCGTCAGCAGCGGCGCCGCCGTCAACGGTTCGCCGCTCAGCGGCGGGTACGCCGGCGCCAAGGCGACGCAGCGGTTCATCACCGGCTACGCCCAGGACGAGGCCCGGCGCGCCGGCTCGGACCTCACCTTCACGGCGGTCCTGCCGCAGATCACTCCGGCCACGAGCCTCGGCCTGCCCGCGGTGCACGCCTACGCGGCCCGCGCCGGCCAGAGCGTGCAGGAGTACGTCGATCGGCTGGGTGAGCCACTCACTCCCGAGATCGCCGGGGCGGCTCTGCTCGAACTCGCCTCCGTCGATGAGCCCGCGGCGTCCTATCGGCTCACCGCCGACGGACTGACGGCACTGCCGTGACCGCACCGCAGACGTGCCACACCGCGACCGAACGAAAGGAGAGAACCGGCATGCGCAAGCTCATCGCGGCGATGAAGATCTCGGTGGACGGGAAATACGAAGGGGCGCAGGGGTATGCGGACTGGGTGCACGGCTGGTCCGATGATTACGGCCTGACGCCCCAGATCGACGCCTGTGTGCTCGGCGGCCGGATGTACGACGGATACGAACCGTATTGGACGGCGATCGGCGACGACCCGGGCAAGCCCCTGCCCGAGACCGGCTCGGCGCCGACTCCGGGCGAGCTCGAATGGGCCGAATTCGCCCGTCGCACACCGCATTACGTCGTCTCGGCAACCCGGAGTGCGGCCGCGTGGGCGAATACGCGATTTCTGCGCGGCCTCGACGAGGTCGCGGCACTGAAAACGCAACCGGGACAGGACATCTACCTCATGGGTGGCGCCGCCCTCACCGCCGCCGCGCTCGACGCGGGCCTGGTGGACGAGCTGCGACTGATCGTCTACCCGCTCATCGCGGGCAACGGCCCGGCCCTGTTCGCGAGCGCGAATGTCCGTCATCGGCTCGAACTACGAAAAATCGAGCAACTGCCCGACGGCCGGTCGAGTTACGTCTACGACATCGGCTGACGCACATCGAACGCCGAACCGCTCCCGGGCCTCCACCCGGCGGCGGGCCGGCGTTCGATGTGGGTGGTGTCGGCACCCCGCGGTCAGGACGCCGCTCGCACCGGCGCCTGCTTCAGTTCGCGCAGCGCAGTGCGCAGCCCCCGGCGCTTACCGGTCTCGGGGTCGACGCCGAAATGTGCACGCATCCCGTCGCGGATCGCGAACCGCAACTCCGACGCGGTCTCGGGAGCATCGTCGGAGCTCGCGGTGAGCAGCGCGTTGGGCAGCGCCAGTTTCGCGATCGTCCGGAACGACTGCAGGTATTGGCGGCCGAGCGAACCGGTCGTGTACGGCAGGTCGTACTTGTCGCACAGTTCCCGGACCCGGACGCCGATCTCCTCGTACCGGTTGCTCGGCAGGTCGGGGAAGAGATGGTGCTCGATCTGGTGGCTGAGGTTACCGCTCATGAAGCGCATGAGCGGCCCGGCGCGAAAGTTGGCCGACCCCAGCATCTGTCGCAGATACCAGCGCGGCTGATCCTCCTCCGCGAGTTCCTCGGTGGTGAATTTCTCCGCGCCGTCGGGGAAGTGGCCGCAGAAGATGACCATGTAGGCCCAGTAGTTGCGGATGAGATTGGCGGTGGCGTCGGCGGTCAGCGTCGTCTTCCAGTTGCGTCCCGACAACGCCGGATAGATCAGATAATCCTTGGCCGCCTGTTTGCCGACCTTCGTGCCGATGATGCGCAGATCCCGGAACGCCTGCCGCCAGGTCTTGTCCTTGCGGCGGATCTTCTCCACCTCGAGGTGGTGCAGCGCGACGCCCCATTCGAACAAGGTCCCCAATGTCAGGTTGTACACCGGATTTCCGATGTTCCACCACTCCCAGCGCTGGTCCCGGGTCACCCGCAGAATTCCGTAGCCGACATCGTCGTCCCTGCCGACGACATTCGTGTACTTGTGATGGACGAAATTGTGCGAATGCTTCCACTGCACGCTGGGGCAGGTGGTGTCCCACTCCCACGACGAGGAGTGGATCTCCGGATCGTTCATCCAATCCCATTGCCCGTGCATCACATTGTGGCCGAGCTCCATATTCTCGATGATCTTGGCCAGCCCGAGCATCGCCGTGCCGGCCAGCCATGCGACCTTGCGGTTGCTGAACATCAGTGTCACCCGTCCACCGGCCGCCAGGGCACGCTGCAGGGCGATGGTGCGATGGATGTAGCGAGCGTCCCGTTCGCCGCGGGACTCCTCGATATCGCGGCGGATGGTGTCGAGTTCGGCGCCGAGCGCCTCGATGTCCTCGGGGGTGAGATGGGCGTAGGCGTCGATATCGGTGATGGCCATAAGGGCTCCTACAGATCGAGGGTGCATTCTCCGGACACGCTGCTGATGCATGTCTGGATTCGTTCTCCTTCGCGTCGCTCCGCGCCGGTGCGCAGATCGCGCACATATCCCCCCGCCAGCGGCACGACACACGTTTGGCAGATGCCCATCCGGCATCCGAAGGGCATTCCGATGCCCAGCTCTTCTCCTGCTTCGAGAAGTGTGGTGGCGCCGTCGATCTCCGCCTTCTTCCCGGATGCGGCGAAGTAGACCGTGCCGCCCTCACCGCCGTGGTCGGTGCGGGCGATGGTGAACCGCTCGGTGTGCAGGCGGTGGCGCAGGCCGCCGGACTCGTAGTGCGATTCCATCTCGTCCAGCAGGGCCGGTGGGCCACACGCCCAGCAGTGGCGTTCGCGCCAATCGGGCACCCATTCGTCGAGGCGTGCCGCGTCGAAATTGCCCATCTCCCGGGTGAGTTGGAGAGTCAGGTCGTAGCCGGGGGAGTCGGCGGCACGGCTCTGCATCTCGTCCAGGAAGATGACGTCGTCGCGGGTGGGCGCCGAATGGATGTGGCAGATGTCGGGCGCCTGCTCATGCGCCTCGAGCGCGCGCAGCATCGCGATCACCGGTGTGATCCCGCTGCCCGCGGTGACGAACAGCAGTTTGTCCGGCACCGGCTCCGGGAGATGAAAATCGCCCTTCGGCGCCGCCAGCCGGATGACGGTGCCCGGTGCGACACCGTCGACCAGATGCGTCGAGAGGAACCCGTCGGGATTCGCCTTCACCGTGATCGAGATGTCCTTGTCGTCGGCCCCGCCGATCGAGGTCAGCGAATACGAACGCCAATGCCAGCGGCCGCCGATCTGCAGCCCGATGCCGACGTACTGTCCCGGTGTGTACGTGGTCGGAAACCCCCAGCCGGGACGGATGGTGACGGTGGCCGAATCGGCGGTCTCCTTGACGACGTCGACGACCTTGCCCCGCAGCTCGCGGGCGGTCCAGAGCGGATTGACCAGGCGGAGGTAGTCGTCGGGAAGCAGTGGCGTGGTGGCCCGCGCCACCAGCCCGCGCACGACGTTGACTCGCGGCTTCTTCGCGCTGACGTCGGCGGCAGGCCGTTTACTCCACTTCAGTAGATCCATGGAAGCCCTCACTTCCGTGTACACCCGTACACTCGAAATGCCTGTGCCTACGTGCGGTGGTATACCACCGTCGAGCGCGCGTACACAGGATTCTCGAGGTTCTGATGAATCGGCTGCCCCTGCCCGGGCGTGCCGCGCTGCGATCAGATTCGCTCGCCTGTTGAGTGGACGCCTGTGCGCCGAACGGTCTCGCCCCGCCACGCGCCGAGGCCGGCCAACCGGTCGGGGGTTCGCGCCGGTCGTAGGCTTGCCGCATGGCACACGATCGCGACAGGTCGCACGACATCAAGCCTCGCTCCCGCGACGTCACCGACGGGCTGGAGAAGACCGCCGCCCGCGGCATGCTCCGTGCCGTCGGTATGGGCGACGACGACTGGGCCAAACCGCAGATCGGCGTCGCCTCCAGCTGGAACGAGATCACGCCGTGCAACCTGTCGCTCGATCGCCTGGCGAAGGCGGTCAAGGAGGGTGTGCACGCAGGTGGTGGCTACCCGCTGGAATTCGGCACGATCTCGGTCTCCGACGGCATCTCGATGGGCCACGAGGGCATGCACTTCTCGCTGGTCAGTCGCGAGATCATCGCCGATTCCGTCGAGACCGTCATGATGGCCGAACGTCTCGACGGATCGGTCCTGCTCGCCGGCTGCGACAAGAGCCTGCCGGGCATGCTGATGGCCGCCGCCCGCCTGGATCTGGCGAGTGTGTTCCTCTACGCCGGTTCCACGCTGCCGGGCAATGTCGACGGCCGCGACGTCACGATCATCGATGCCTTCGAGGCGGTCGGCGCCTGTATGAAGGGATTGATCAGCCGCGAGGACGTCGACCGGATCGAGCGGGCGATCTGTCCGGGCGAGGGCGCCTGCGGCGGCATGTACACCGCCAACACCATGGCCTCGGCCGCCGAAGCGCTCGGAATGAGCCTGCCCGGCTCGGCCGCCCCGCCCGCGCCCGACCGTCGCCGCGACGAATACGCCCGCAAGTCCGGTGAGGCCGTGGTCGGATTGCTCCGCAACGGCATCACCGCGCGCGACATCCTGACCCGCGAGGCGTTCGAGAACGCCATCACCGTCGTCATGGCGCTCGGTGGTTCCACCAACGCCGTCCTGCATCTGCTGGCCATCGCCCGTGAGGCCGGAGTCGAGCTGACCCTCGCCGACTTCAACCGGGTCGGTGACAAGGTGCCGCATCTGGGCGATCTCAAGCCGTTCGGTCGCTACGTCATGAACGATGTCGACCGGGTCGGCGGCATCCCGGTCGTGATGAAGGCCCTGCTCGACGCAGGGCTGCTGCACGGCGATGCGCTGACCGTGACCGGCGCGACCATGGCCGAGAATCTGGCGCATATCGAGCTGGGTCTCGACGGTGACGTGATCCGCCCGCTCGACCGGCCCATCCACAAGACGGGCGGGCTGACCATCCTGCACGGCACCCTCGCGCCCGAGGGCGCGGTGGTCAAGAGCGCCGGATTCGATTCCGATGTCTTCCGCGGCACCGCCCGGGTCTTCGATGGCGAGCGCGCCGCGATGGACGCGCTCGAGGACGGCACGATCGGCGCGGGCGACGTGGTCGTCATTCGTTACGAAGGTCCCAAGGGCGGGCCCGGTATGCGCGAGATGCTCGCCATCACCGGCGCGATCAAGGGCGCCGGCCTGGGCAAGGACGTGCTGCTGCTCACCGACGGCCGGTTCTCCGGCGGCACCACCGGTTTGTGCGTCGGTCACATCGCACCCGAGGCCGTGGACGGCGGGCCGATCGCCTTCGTCGCCGACGGCGACCCGATCGTCCTCGACGTCGCCAACCGCATTCTCGATGTCGAGATCGACGAGGCCGAACTCGCCGCGCGCAAGGCCGGCTGGGAACCGCTTGCGCCGAAGTACACCTCGGGAGTGCTGGCCAAGTACCGCAAGCTGGTCAGCTCAGCCGCCCACGGCGCCGTGACCGGCTGAGCCGCGAGCCGTCACGTAGCGTGGCGCCATGGCAACGTTGGTCAGTTTCCACGCCCATCCCGACGACGAGGCGATCACCTGTGGCGGCGTGATGCGCAAGGCGTACGAGCAGGGTCACCGAGTGGTTCTCGTGGTCGCGACACGCGGCGAGCACGGGGAGGTGCCGGAGGGTTTCCTCGACGACGGCGAACAGTTGTGGCAGCGGCGGGTGCGCGAAACCCACGCCGCCGCAGAGATTCTCGGCGTCGCGCGGGTGGAGTTCCTCGGCTACGTCGACTCGGGGATGATGGGGACGTCCACCAACGACGCGGCCGGTTCGTTCTGGACCGCTCCCGTCGAGGACGCCGCACGGCGGCTGGCCGCGATCCTCGCCGAGGAGGACGCCGAGGTGCTCACCGTCTACGACGACAACGGCGGATACGGTCACCCCGACCATATCCAGGTCCACCGCGTCGGCATGCGCGCCGCCGAACTCGCCGGTACCCCACGGGTTTTCCAGAGCACCATGAATCGCGACGAGGTCGTGCGCGGGATGACGGAGATGGCCGAACAGGCCGGGACGCTGGGGATCGAGCCGCCCGATATCCGCGAGGTCGCCGAATTCGGGAAGCCGGAATCGTTGCTGACCACGGCGGTCGACGTATCCGCCTACCTCGACCACAAGCGCGAGGCCATGCGGGCGCACCGCAGCCAGATCGACGAGCAGTCCTTCTTCCTCGCGATGCCGGACCCGGCGTTCGCGCGGGCGTTCGGCACCGAATGGTTCATCCGCAGCGGCGCGCGACCGGGAGCCCTCGAGACGGATCTGTTCGCCGCGGGCTGACCGGTCGCGCCCACCGGCCGGATTGCCTCGGCTACCGGAGTCGGTTTCCGCCGGGGGTGTCGCGCTGGTCCAGTCGTAGCCGTCGGCGGATCACATTGCGGGCCATGGCCAGATACGCCGGGTCGTCGTACAGGACGAATTTGGTGTCGGCGCCCAGCAGGATGGCGTGCAGTTCGAACGCGAGCAGGTCGGGGTCTTCGTCGGCAGGCAATTCCTGTTGCGCCAGTGCGGTAACCGCGCAGGACCGCAGCAGCGCGGTGAAATCCGACTGAATGGCGGTGAGCCGGTCCTTGACCGGACCGGGGCGCGTGCCCATCTCCAGGGATGTCGCGGCGAAGAAACATCCGCCGGGGAACACCTTGCGCTCGACATAGCCGAGGAATGCCTCGCATGCCGCCACGAGCTGGTCCAGGCCCGGGCGGGCCGCGAGCGCCGGCTGGACGACCTCTTCGGTGAGGATCCGTTCCGCCTCGGCCACAGTGGCCAACTGAAGCTCCTCTTTGGAGCGGAAGTGCGCGTAGAGGCCGCTCTTGCTGATTCCGATCGCGGCGGCCAGGTTGCCGATGGACAGTCCCTCCAGTCCGTCGACGGTGGCCAACGACGCGGCAGCCCGCAGGATCGTACTGCGGGTGCGCTCGCCGTCGCTCCGTGCGCGCCGCGGGGTCCTCGCTTCTGTCGTCATATTGACAAGTTAGCACGAACGGTCGTACTGTCAGAGTTAGCACGACCGATCGTGCTAACTAAGTGGATCGACAGGTCCCGCATTCGTTCAGACCGCACAGCAGGAGCCCATCATGAATGTCACCACCACCGTCAACGGCGTCGACGTGAATCAACTCGCAGGAACGATCGACGCCGTCAGCGCCGATCCCTCGCTGGCCCGGTTCCAGTTCCGCGCCGACAACCATTGGATCGATGGCGGCTACAGCCGGACGGCCATCAAAGGCTTCTACGGCACCGGCCGAGAAGACACCACCCGCACCGAGCCGTTCACCCTGGATTCCGACGAGCCGCCCGTCCTGCTCGGTCGCAATCGCGCCCCCAACGCCGGCGAATACCTCCTGCACGCCCTTGCCGCGTGCCTGACGGGCACGATGATCTACCACGCTGCTGCCCGCGGTATCGCGGTGAAGAGTCTGGAATGCGCGGTTCAGGGCGAGCTGGACCTGCAGGGCTTCCTCGGGCTCGACGGCACTGTCCGCCCGGGCTACGAGCAGATCCGCGTGGCTATCACCGCCGAGGGCGACTTCGACGACAACCAGTTCGCCGAGCTCGCCGGCCTCACCCGTTACTCGCCCGTTCGCGACATCGTCAGCAACCCGGTGCCCGTCGACATCGACGTGATCCGAGCTTGAGCCCTGTTTCCGAGTTTTCGCGACGGCCTCGAAATGATCGAAGGCCCGGCCGGCGGCCTCGAGGCAGCCGGCCGGGCCTTCGCAGGCGAAGACATCGCCGCTACCAGAGGTCCGCGGGGGCGTCGATGACGTCGAAGCCCTTGTACTCGGCCGCGGCCACCTCGGCGATGATCTCGCCGTAGACGCCGAAGCCGCCGACGAAGGGCATGAAGACTCGTGGCCTACCCGGGACGTTCGCGCCGAGATACCACGAATTTGCTTGTGGCATCAGAGTTTTCGCGGCTCGTTCGGCGCATTCGGTGACCCAGGCCGAGACCGCGTCGGGCCGTGCCTCCAGCGCGGCGGCGCCGCGGCGGTCCAGGAAGTCGATCGCATCGGCCACCCAGTCCACGTGCAATTCCGAATGCAGCACCATATTGGCCAGCACCGAGGGACTACCGGGCCCGGTGAGGTTGAACAGATTCGGGAAGCCGCTGATGCCCAGGCCGAGATAGGTTTTCGGGCCCTCGCGCCATGCCTCGTTCAGGGTTTCGCCGCCGCGGCCGACGATATTCATCTTCGCGACCGATCCGGTCATCGCGTCGAATCCGGTGGCCAGGACCAGGGTGTCGAGCGTGTAGTGCGCGTCGGTGGTGTGCACGCCCGTGGCGTCGATCCGCTGGATCGGTGTCGTGCGCAGATCCACCAGTTCGACGTTGTCGCGGTTGAAGGTCTGGTAGTAGTCGGTGTCGGTGCAGATCCGTTTGGCGCCGATCGGATGGTCGCGCGGGATCAGCAGGTCGGCGACGCGCGGATCGTCGACCACCGCGCGCACCTTCTCCTCCCAGAACAGGCGCGCCGGCTCGTTCGCCTCGGCGGTCACCATCTGATCCGGGAACGTCTTGCTGAACAGCACACCGCCCAGCTGCCAACGCTTTTCGTAGGCGGCGCGGCGCTCCTCGGCGGAGACCTCGAGGGTGTTCTTCGGATGCGGCTGGTGCGGTGAACCGCCGCCGCTGGTCATCGACAGCCGCCGCCGTTCCGGATAGCCGGCTTTCTGCTCGTGGCGCGTCTTCTCGTCCAACGGCGTATTGCCCGCGGGCACACTGTAATTGGGCGTGCGCTGGAAAACGTACAGCCGTTGCGCTTGCTCGGCGAGATGTGGAATCGCTTGAATGCCCGAGGATCCGGTGCCGATGACGCCCACGCGCTGCCCGGTCAGGTCGACACCATCGGCGGGCCAGCTGGAGGTGTGCAGCAGCCGGCCGGCGAAGGTCGGCAGGCCGTCGATGTCGGGGGTATTGGCGTTCGACAGCGGACCGGTGGCCAGCACGACGAACCGCGCCGTCACCTCGGCGCCGCTGTCGACGCGGACCCGCCAGTGCAGTGTGCTCTCGTCGAGCACGATATCGGTTACCCGCGTGCCGAATTCGATGTCGCGGCGCAGATCGTAGCGGTCGGCGACGTGTTCGAGATAGGACAGGATCTCGGGCTGGGTGGCGTATTTCTCGCTCCAGTTCCATTCCTGCTGCAGGGCTTCGTCGAACGAGTACGAGTAGTCGACGCTCTCGACGTCGCAGCGCGCGCCCGGGTAGCGGTTCCAATACCACACTCCGCCCACGCCGTCGCCCGCCTCGAACGCCCGCACGCGCAGGCCTTGCCCGCGCAGCCGGTGAATCGCGTAGAGCCCTGCGATGCCTGCGCCGACGATCACCACATCGACGCCGGTACGGATATTCCCAGTGGACGATGTCGTCTCGGGGGTCACAGTCGGATACCTTTCGCCGGAGACCTGTTTCTCCGCCTTCGACGCTAGGAACGTGCGCGGTTCTCGAGCAGATGTCGTCCCGCTGACCGGCGCTCACGGCGGTACGGTTCCCGATGACCGGGACCTGCGCTGCGCCGGGCATCCGCATCGGGACCACCGGTCGCCGCGGCCGCAGAACCGGGTTGCGGGCCGGAGCCGAACACCGTTGACAGGGTGCGTTCGCGGTGGTTGAGTAAGTTCTACAGCGTGTAGCCGGTGGGTAGCTTTGCAGACCGTCGAAGTGCCCGGTACAGGCCCGTCGCTCATTCGCCGAATCAGGTGTCGACCATGATCATTCTCGGAATCATTCTCCTCGTCGTCGGTTTTCTGCTGAAGATCCACATCATCTGGATCATCGGAATCGTGGTCCTCGTCATCGGTCTGGTGCTGCTGGCCATGGGGTCGATGGGTCGTGCCGTCGGCGGGCGGCGCCATTACTACTGACGCCATTACTTCCGACGCCGGTACCGGTGCCGGCCGCACGCCGGAACCCCGAGCGAGTTCGAGGAGTCGAGATGAGTACCACCACGATCGTCGTGATCGTTGTTGTCGTGGTTGTGGCGATCCTGGTCATCGCCGCGCTGGCCCGCGTGGCCGTGGCCCAACGTAGGGAACACCGCCGCACGGAAGCCGCGGAGATCCGGGCGAAGGCGACCGAGCGGTCCCACGAGGTCGGCCGCCGCCAAGCGCTCGCCGACGAAACCGCGGCCAAAGCCCGGGCAGCGGCCGCCGAGGCCGATATCAAGGCGGCACAGGCGGCCGGTCTGAAGGAACAGGCGGCCGCCCACCACAACGACGCCGCGACGTCGCGCGACGAACTCACCCAGGAGTTCCACCGTGCCGACAAGGTCGATCCGGACGCGCGAACCCGCGAGCCGGGGAAGGACGCCGAGCCCGGCCGGACTTCCGGATCCGATGCTCGGAGTAACGACGTCCCGAGAAGTGACGTTCCGAGAAACGACGTTCGGCGAAACGACACCGCCGAAGGGCGCTGACCCCTGCCGCCGTCACCGCGGGTATCGGGCCGTCATCGCCCCCACAATGCGCGGTGCGCGCGCGGCCAGAACTCGAATCCGGCGGTAGCCAGCCCGCCGAGGCCGATCACCAGCACCGCCGCATCGACGCTGGTCCGTCCCTCCCGTGCCCAATAGACGTCCTCGAGATCCAGCAGCAGCGCCAGTTCGTCGACGATCAGGGCTGAACCGGCGCCGTAGGAGGTGGCCACCACCGGATGCCGGCGGGCGCGTTCGGTGCCGCGCAACGCCACCAACCCCACCGCAGCGAGCGTCGCGATCCCGATGTTGTAGTGGTGGAAATGCTTGCCGCCCAGACTCATTCCGCCACCACTGGGCCCGTGCCCGGCGCGGATCCAGTGCGTGAGAGCGCGCGTGGTCCCGAAGGTCGCCGTGAACGCCGCCCAGGCCCACACCGCCGACCGCTCCCCGGGCCCCAGTGTCTCCAGCCAGGCTCGCCGCACCTCGCGGCCCCGATGTTGCGCGGTGGCGAGGGCGCTCCTGCCGTCTTCGTCGGTCACCCTCTCATCGTCGTCGGGCGGCAGCGTCTCCACGCCGTATTCGGCAAATTTCCAGACAACCAGGTGGATGCTCGCATCGCCTTCCCTACGCCGGTAGAAACCGGGCACCGGCGGACTTACGATCGAAGCAGTGCCCGAGCGGGCCGATCAGGTGGCGAATGGGAGCACCGCATGAACGACCATCCGGAACACACGCCCCGGGTCACCGCCTTCCCGCGCATCGACGACTACGCGTTCATCTCCGATTCCGAGGTCACAGCCCTCATCGCGCCCAGCGGCGCCATCGAATGGATGTGTCTGCCCCGCATGGATTCTCCGAGCGTCTTCGGTGCGATCCTCGATCGTTCCGCCGGGTCGTTCCGCTTCGCTCCTGACGACATCGCGACCCCGGCCGATCGCCGGTACATCCCCGGGACGATGGTCATGGAGACGAGCTGGCGCAGTGGCGAAGGATGGGCAACCGTGCGCGACGTTCTGCTGGTCGGCCCGTGGCGGCACCAGCAACCCGGCCGCAGCGCGCACCGGCGCGCACCCACCGACTACGACGCCGAACACATCCTGCTGCGCATCGTGCACTGCGAGACGGGGCAGATCCAGTTCGTGCTCGACTGCCAGCCCGCCTACGAATACGGGCGCGCCCGGGCCACATGGGAATACCTCGACAGTTACCACCTGGCCCAGGCCGACGCCGACGGTGTCGATCTGCCGTTGCGGCTCACCACGGATCTGCGCCTCGGAATCGAGGGCTCGCGGGCGGTGGCCCGCACCCTGCTCAAGAGCGGCGACACCCGCTACTGTGCGCTGTCGTGGGGGAGCCGGGCGGCTCCCGAAACCGTCGACGAGGCTCGCGAACGGCTGATCGGAACCGTGCATCACTGGCGGCACTGGCTGGCCGGCGGCCGGTTCCCGGACCACCCCTGGAGCGCCCAGCTCACGCGCAGCGCCCTGACGCTCAAGGGCCTGACCTTCGCCCCGACCGGCGCCATCGTCGCCGCGCCGACCACATCGCTGCCGGAAACACCTGGCGGAGAACGCAATTGGGACTACCGCTACACCTGGATCCGGGACTCGGCCTTCGCGCTGTGGGGTCTGTACACCCTGGGCTTCAACTGGGAGGCCAACGACTACTTCTCCCACATCATCAATCTGGCCGAGAACGCCGAGGACATGCAGATCGTCTACGGCATCGGCGGTGAAACCGATCTGCGGGAACGCACCCTGGACAACCTGCGGGGGTACGAGAACGCCGGCCCCGTGCGGGTCGGCAACGACGCGTATCGGCAACGCCAGCACGATGTCTGGGGTGCGGCGCTGGATTCGGTCTATCTCTACGCCCGCCATCAGGATCAGATCGACGCGCGCACCTGGCCGCTGCTGCGCTGGGCGGTCAAGAGCGCGCTCGCGGTGTGGCGCGAACCCGACCACGGTATCTGGGAGGTCCGCGGGAAGCCGCAGCACTTCACCTCCAGCAAGGTCATGTGCTGGGTCGCCGCGGACCGCGGCGCGCGCCTGGCCCGTATCCATCAGGATTTCGAACGTGCCGCCCGCTGGCAGCGTTCGGCAGACGAGATCCGCACCGACGTCTGCGCCAATGCCGTCGACTCGCGGGGTGTGTTCACCCAGTACTACGGCAGCACGGCACTGGACGCCTCGACCCTGCTCATCCCGCTGGTCCGGTTCCTGCCTCCAGACGACGAACGCGTCCGCAAGACGGTGCTCGCCATCGCCGACGAACTCACCAGCGACGGCCTCGTCCTGCGCTACCGCACCGACGAAACCGACGACGGATTCTCCGGAGCCGAAGGCACTTTCACGATCTGCTCGTTCTGGCTGGTGTCGGCGCTGTCGGAAATCGGCGAGAAGCACCGTGCCAAACAGTTGTGTGAGAAGCTGCTCGGCTATGCCAGCCCGCTGGGCCTCTACGCCGAGGAGATCGATCCCGTGACCGGACGGCACTGGGGCAATTACCCCCAGGCGTTCACGCACCTGGCGTTGATCAATGCCGTCATGCACGTCGTCCGGGACGAGCGGATCGAGTTGCGCACGGCACTCGGGGGAGAGTCCATCGCCCCCCGCCTCGACGACGGCATGCTCACCGGCGGATACATCCACATCTGAGCCTCCCGATGCCGGACCGTGGCCGGATGCGGAGCTGTCGTAGCCGCTCGTCCGGGCGAACGGTCGTGTCGGCCGGTCGTTCTAGGCTGGTGTGGTGCGGCTGGACCACGCAACTCTCGACGCTCGCCTCGCTGCCATCGCGCGGCAGCCGTTCCGGGCGAAGTTCCACCTGCGTGAACCCGAGATGGAGTTCGTCGCGCTGCGTGGCATGACGGTGGTGCGCGAGCACGCGGCCGATCTCATCGGCAAGCGGCTCGCGCCGGCTCATCCCGCGAAGGACGGGAAGCAGACTCCCTGGGGCGGTCATCCGGTCTTTCGCGCTCAGCACGCCACCGGCACCTGCTGTCGCAGCTGTCTGCAGCGAACGCACGGCATCGGCAAGGGCCGCGAACTGACCACGCCCGAGCGTGAATACGTCGTGGACATCATCTGCCGCTGGGTCGAAAAAGAGTGCGCTCGCAGGACGGTACGGGTACCGGGCGACGAGGACTCGGACCGCCGCGGCGACGGATAGGGCTGCGAACGCGGCCGTCCGGCGACCCGCATGTCGGCGCGCGGTCACCGGCATTTTCGGTTCGATGCGCGCCGGGCGGGTACGTGGCCGATATGCCCCGTTCGTTGAAGCGCGCCGTCAGTACGCCTCTGCTGTACTTCTTCATCCTGGGCGACGTGCTCGGGGCCGGCGTGTACGTGCTGATCGGTTCCGTGGCGCAGGCGTCGGGCGGTGCGGTCTGGTTACCGCTGGCCGTCGCCCTCGGACTGGCCACACTCACCGCGGCGTCGTATGCCGAGCTGGCGACGAAGTACCCGCGGGCCGGTGGTTCGGCGCACTACGCGACCCGCGCACTGGGACCCGCCGCCGGTTCGCTGGTCGGCTTCTGCATGCTCGCCGCGGGTGTGGTGTCGGTGGGGGCGCTGGCGCGGGCATTCGCCGGTGACTATCTCCAAGCGCTTGTGTCCGCACCGACCGCGCTGGTCATCGTGGTCTTCCTGGTCGCGCTGGCGTTGCTCAACATTCGGGGGATCAAGGAATCGCTGCGCGCCAATGTGGCGGCGAGCCTGATCGAGCTCAGTGGGCTGGTGCTGATCATCGGGTTGGGTGCGTGGATCCTGGTTCGCGGTGACGCCGATCCCGGCAGGCTCACCGAGATCGGCACCGCGGAACACGGTCCGGTTCCGGCAGTGCTCGCGGGGACGGTGCTGGCCTTCTACTCCTTCGTCGGTTTCGAGACCTCGGTGAATCTGGCGGAGGAGGTGCGCGATCCGCGTCGCTCGTACCCGTTCGCGCTGTTCGGCGCGCTGCTCACCGCCGGAGTGGTGTACGTGCTGGTGGGTGTGGTCGCCAGTGCCGCCGTGCCCACCGGCGAACTGGCACGGTCGAGCGGTCCGCTGCTCGAGGTGGTGCGCCGGGCCGGCGGGGTGCCCGACCGGTTGTTCAGTGTGATCGCCCTGGTCGCCGTCGCCAACGGCGCATTGCTGACCGGCATCATGGCCTCGCGGCTGGCCTACGGCATGGCACGCGACGGACTGCTGCCGGCGGTGCTGACCCGCCTGCTTCCCGGCCGCCGCACTCCGTGGGTCGCGGTGGTGGCGACCTCGGGCGTATCCGTCGCCCTCGCGCTCACCGGCGAGGTCGCCGTGCTGGCCGAAACTCTGGTTCTGCTTCTGCTCGTCGTCTTCGCGGCGGTGAACTGTTCGGTTCTGCTCGAGCGCCGCCATCCCGTCGACACCGACCACTTCCGCGTCCCGACGCTCGTTCCGTGGCTGGCACTGGCCTCCTGCCTCTATCTGTTCACCCGCATCGATGCCGACATCTGGGCGCGCGGGTTGGTCCTGGTCGGCCTGGGCGCAATACTCGCGCTGGTCAACAGCGTGCGCACTCGTCGCGCCCACCCGGAATCGCGCATCGCGCACGCGGCGAAGGCGATGCGTCCGTGAATCCGCGCCCGGCCGACGCGCGGCGGTCGTGTCACCCGATCGGCAACCGTTGACTTCACGCTGAGCGAATACCTGGTGTTCGCGGCAGGCGGGAGTCACGATCCATGCGTACATGTGAATGTCCGCAGCTACCCCGACGAAGGGCGCGATCATGACCGTGACCGACGAGCTTCTGGCCAACAACGCCGAATACGCAGCACAGTTCAGCGGACCGCTTCCGCTGCCGCCGAGCAAGCACGTCGCCGTCGTGGCGTGCATGGACGCGCGGCTGGACGTCTACCGCGTTCTCGGCCTCGAGGAGGGGGAGGCGCACGTCATCCGCAATGCGGGCGGGGTGGTGACCGACGACGAGATCCGTTCGCTGGCAATCAGTCAGCGGTTGCTGGGCACCACCGAGATCATCCTGATCCATCACACCGACTGCGGCATGCTGACCTTCACCGACGACGAGTTCAAACGCGGAATTCAGGACGAGGTGGGCATCGAACCCGAATGGGCTACCGAGGCTTTCGACGATCTGGATGTGGATGTGCGCCAGTCGATTCGGCGAATCGAGGCCAGCCCGTTCGTGACGAAGACGACCTCGCTGCGCGGCTTCGTCTTCGACGTCGGCACCGGCAAACTCCAGGAGGTCATCGCCTGAGTCCGAGGCGGTGCGGAGAGCCGCTGCCGCGTGCGGTCGGCGGATGGCAGGATAGGCGGGTTCCCGCTTCCCGTCCGATGGTTCGATACATGCCGAGTGACTTCTCCGACGCCGAAGGCCCGTTCCTGCGCGAGACAGGGTGCGAGGGTGCCGGCGCGGCGGTCGATCGCTCGAAAGTCGTTGCGGTAACGGATGTTCCGGATGCTGGGCGATGGTCGGGCGCGGCGCTGCTGCTGCCGGGCGTGCTGGCGTACGCGGGCGCGATCGGGCCGACCGAACGGCACGCTCACCATGCGGTACAGCTGATGGTCGCGGCGAGGGATCTGCGAGTGGTCGGCGACGACGGGCGCGTGCACACCGGAACTCGGCTGGGGATTCCCTCCGATACCGGGCACGCGATCATGACGGGCGCCCGTGCTGCGGTCGCGCTGTTCGTCGATCCGGAATCCGCGCTGGGTAGTGCGGTGGAGCACCGTCTCGGCGCGGACTGGGCGGGCGCCGAGCTCCTGGCCGGCCTCGATCCGGCCGTCCGCGACCTGCGCGCCGCGGTGTCGGCGCTGACCCGGTCGGTGGGCGCCGGGGCCGCACCACCGCCGCGCCATCCGGGTGTGAGCGCCGCGCTGGAACTGCTCCCCGAGCTGATCGCGGCGGGCCCGGTGCGCACCGGCACCGTGGCCGGGCGGCTGGGGATGTCGACGAGCCGGCTGACCCACGTGTTCACCGAACAGGTCGGGTTGCCGCTGCGCCGGTACGTGTTGTGGCTGCGCGTCATGACCGCCGTCGCGCGGACCGCGGCCGGTGACGATGTGACCGCCGCGGCGCATGCGGCGGGATTCGCCGACAGTGCGCACCTGTCCCGAACCTGCCGTGCCACCTTCGGCCTGCCGCCGTCCGCGCTGAGCCGCAACGTCCGCGTGGACATCGATTCCGCGACCTAGCCGAATCGTTCAATCGCCCCGGCGGCAGTTGCGCGAGGCTGGAACGGTGACCGATACCACCACGGCGAAGAAGACGAAACAGTCTGTCCCGCAATGTGTTCTGCGCTACTGCTATGTGCCGTTCATGCTGCTCGGCATCGACGGCGCCGCGATCGCCCTGTCGGCCGCCGGCGCTGCGGAGGTGTGGCTGCTACCGCTGCTGATGATCGCCGTGGCGTCGTCGTTCCTCACCGAGCGGGTCATTCCGTACGAGCGGTCGTGGAATACCGACCACGACGACACTCGCCGCGACCGCATCCATGCCGTGGTGAACGAAACCATGACTCTGGCCGGTGTGGCGGTGATTCCGCTGGTGGCGGCCGTGGCTCCGGCCCCGGATCTCTGGCCGCGACACTGGCCGTTCCTGGCCCAGGCTCTCGTGGCGATCGTGGTCGCCGATTTCGGGATCACGACCGTACATCTGGCCAGCCACAAGATCGGCGTGCTGTGGCGATTCCATGCCGTGCACCACAGCGTCACCCGGTTCTACGGACTCAACGGTCTGATGAAACACCCTGTGCACCAGGCGATCGAAACGGCCGCGGGGGTGGCGCCCCTGATCCTGGCCGGCCTGCCGGTCCATGTCGCCGGCGCGCTGGCCGTGGCGGTCGCCGTGCAACTGCTGCTCCAGCATTCCAATGCCGACTACCGCGTCGGCCCGGCGAAACACGTGCTCGCCCTCAACGCGGGGCACCGTTTCCACCACCTCAAATGGGCCGGTGCCGGCGATGTGAACTTCGGGCTGTTCACGCTGATCTGGGACCACCTCTACCGGACCTACTCCTTCGATCCCGCGCGCCGATTCACCTCCGCCGAACTCGGCATGGCAGCGAAACCGGACTATCCCACCGCCTATCCGGCGCAGCTGCGCCATCCCTTCTCCGCCGACGGGGGGTGCTGAGGACTATTCGGCGGCGCGCGGTGTGCTTCCGGCCTCCGCCCGCTGCCGCACACCCGACACGGCCGGGGTCGCCACGCCGACCTCGAGACGGACCCGATCCTGATAGAAGCCGATGTGGTCGCGGATCAACGCCACCTCCGGATAGGGATCGGTGTACTCCCACGCGATCGGCTCCGCGCTGTCGTGCGGGCGCCAATACCGGGCCCGGCCCTTGAAGGGGCAGCGCGAGGTGAGCTGTTCGTCCAGGGTGAGCAGGTCGAAGCGCACATCGGCGACCGGAATGTAGAACACGATCCCGTGATCCTGTTCGGCCACGAGCAGACTCGCGGTGGTCTCGGCCAGGTGCCGGTCGTCGTGCGAGACGCGGACCAGATTGCGAATGCGCCGCACGTCGATGCGATAGTCGGGCCACTCGGCGAAGCCGGACGCTTGCATGTGTTCCTCCGAACGTGTTGCCCCGGAATACGGATGGTCAGAGTACGGTGCCGGCCCGGGTGCGGACAGCGGTATCGGCCGGCCGGAACGCACGCACCATCGCGTGCACGCTGTAGGTGGCCGTCAATCGTCCGTCGGCGGCGTGTACCCGTCCTTCGCTCTGGGCGTGGCCGCGTCCGGCGTAGACGACGCGGGTGCCGTACAGCAGCCACTGCGTCACATCCGGTTCGTCGTGAAAGGCGATGGTGGCCATGGTGATTCCGGTCGAGATCGCGGAATGTGCCATCGATTCACCGTAGTCGGGATGCGGCCGCAGCGCCGCGGCCACCGTCCAGTGCGCGCACGACTGCGCCAGCAGCGCCGCGTGCAGGTAGCAGGCATCCGGCGCGTCGCGGTACCGCGTCCACACGAACAGTTCCGGCGGACCCACATGTCCGGGATCGGGACTGTACGCGCCGCCGACCACACGCATGTCGCGGCCGTCGACCTCCGTTCCCGGAATATCCAGCGGCGTCGACTCGTCCGGTGGATCGACGACCGGCATCGGCGCGGCCGAACGGATCAGGTCGGGCGCGCCGGCGTCGAGGAGCACCGTGCCCGCACACCGCAGTGTGTCGTCCTGGCGCACCCGGACCTGCGCCGTGCTGTAGGTGCGACCCGAGTGCAGGACCTCGACCTCGACGTCCAGCGGCGCGTCGTGGGCGGCGACCCGCGAGAAGATCATCGACGCCGACACCACCCGCTGTCGTGGCACCTCCTTGGCGGCCGCCACGATCGCGTCGCCGAGCATCTGACCGGCCTCGACGACGTTGCGGACCGTCGGACCGTGCGCGGGCGCTACGTAATGTCCTGCGCCACAAGGGCGTACGTCCATGAGGCGCGACAGCTCGGCCTGGCTCCACGGTGGCCCGCCCGGGCCCGCCCCGGCGTGCGGATCGTCGACCATCGGACCCCTCGTGCGTATATGACGTTCTCGTTATTGGAGAGTCATATTACCAAAGTCGCGCGTCGCGTCACGAGCTCCGCTGCAACTCCGACAGCGCATCGGCGAGGTGGGTGGTGATGTCCCAGACGTCGGGAACGGCTTCCGGGCAGGCGACGATGCCGAAGTCGAGGTGACCGTCGTAGGACATCACCGTGATGTTCAGGCTGCCGGACAACTCGGTGAGCACCGAGACCGGATAGCTGGCCAGTACGCGGATTCCGTCGAGATACAGCGGGAGCTGTGGTCCAGGGACGTTCGAGACGATCAGGTTGACCAGGGGAAGGGTGGGGGCCGCGGCGCGCAGCAGCGCACGCGTCGGCAGCCCGTGCAGGGCCGGTGTGAGCATTGTGGTCAGTTCGTGCAGCAGGGTCGGTGGCTGTTTGCCGAACCGGTCCTTGGCCACGAGCAGATTGTTGTGCAGCAGTTTCAGCCGGGCGTGTGGATCGTTCTCCCCGATCGGCAGTTGGGACAGCATGAGCGAGAACTGATTTCCCGCACTGCCGAACTGCTCGGGTGTGCGCACCGAGACCGGGATCGCGGCCAGCAGGGGCCGGTCGATGGGAAGTTCGCGGTCGAGCATCCAGTTGCGCAACGCCGAGGTGCACAGAGCCATCACGACATCGTTGACGGTGCCGTCGATCGATTTCTTGATCGCCTTGACCGCCGCGAGGGGCAGTGAGGTGTAGGCGACGCTGCGGGTCGTGGTGAGCGGCTGATTGAACGGGACATCGTCGTGCTTGGCGCGGAATGCGTCCCGGGTGCGCAACAGCGTCGGCACCGCGTCGAGGGCCGCGCGCGTGCGGGCCGACTGGCGGGTCACCGCCTTGGGAGCGCTGCGGGCCAGCATCTCGACGATCGAGGGCGTGCGATCGCGGCGCATACCGGCCTCGGGTAGCGGTGTGGCCGTGGGGGTTTCGGAGATGTCGAGGATCGCGCCCATGATCTCCGCCGCGGACACGCCGTCGATCACCGCGTGGTGCACCTTCGTGTAGACCGCCTGACGGCCGCCCGAGAGTCCGGAGACGAGATGGCATTCCCACAGCGGACGGGATCGGTCGAGGGGCTGGGCGTGGCGGCGGGCGACGTAGTCGGCGAGGTCGGCGTCGGTCGCACCGTCGGGCAATCGCACGTGCCGCACGTGGAAACCGAGATCGACGGCGGCGCAATCTTCCCAGTACGGCTCGTCGAGGCCCAGCGGCACGGTGCGTACCCGGCGGCGCAGCGGCGCCACGAGGTGCAGCCGGGCGGCGAACAGCCGCCGCAGTGTGCCGGCATCCAGCGGGCCACGCGGCCCGCGGCCCGAATCGAGCAGCATCACGGCGCCGATATGCATGGGCGCCGCTGCGGTTTCGCTGTCCAGCAGATGCAGATCCAGGGCGCTCAACTGCCGCGGTGGTCCGATTTCCGCCGCGGCCGGGATCGTCGTGGACGCCGGCGCGGCCGCGCGCTGCACACCGCTGGTCAACGACTCGCCGGGGGTGCGCAGGTGGACGGTGGTCTCTCGCGCGTGGGTCTCCCGTGCGTGCGAGACAGTGCTGGATGAGCCGGTCATCGTTACCTCCCGGGAGACGGTCCGGGAAGGTTCAGCGGCAGCACAGGTGCACCGAATCGAGCCCGGACAGCGGGGTGGCGCCTCGGTGAGGCGCGCAGACGGAGTTCGCGCGGCACTGGTCGAACGACGAGTCGTCTCGATATCCGAAACGTGGCTGCGAGTCTAGGGCCGATCGTGGCCGGCTGGGCTTCGCGGAGAATTCGGGCCCGTAAATTGTGTGCAAACACCCGATGTGCGCCGGTCCGCGCGGACCGGCGCAGGCCGGCTCCTGCGGCGCGCCCGGCAGCACCGGCGAGCGTCTCGGCCCGGTTCCGCGTTCGGCAGAACATGTGCCCCGCGACTTGTACGATGTGGTAATGCGTTCGCGGAGCGTGCATTTCGTGGGTAGCTTCCCCGCCACGACTACGGATGAGGCGATGCGGGCGATGGCCGACAGTGCCGGTCCGCTGTTACACACCCTGCCCACCGGCGAGACCCGCCGCTACGAATACTACGTCCGGCCGATCCTGGAAGACCTGGTCGCTCAGGGCGCGCTCGAGGTCGCCCGGGCGGGGGAGTGGCGGACTCGGCGCGATCGACCTCGGTACCGCCTGCCGCCGGGCCGCACGCCGACCGGGGCCGGGATGGACCTCGGATATGCCGGGGAAGCCGCCGAGGCGCTGCCGATCTTCTCCGCCGTGCGCGCCGACCTCGGCCGGCCCGAACTCGCGTTGCAGATCGGCATGCCGACCGACCTCACCCTGGCGTTCGTCGCCTTGGGGCCCAAAGGGATTCGATCCGGGCGCGCGCCGTTCACGGAAGCCACGGCACGCGAGATCGCCACCATCGCGCGGATGGGCGGCGACGATGTCGTGATCCAGCTGGAGGCGACCGCGGAGCTGGTGGCGATGGCGCTGACTCAGCCCGCGCATCGCATGGTGGAACGCGTGCTGGGCTCGGGCCGCGGCATCGCGGCACTCGCCGCCGCGGCACCGCAGGGCACCCGCATCGGCGTGCACCTGTGCCTGGGCAGCCTGCACAACAAGGGTGCGCCGCTGCGCACCGCACGGCCCTTCGTCGACCTGGCCAATTCCGTTGCGCGGCACTGGCCTTCCGGACGCACCCTGGAATACGTTCATGTCCCGTTCGCCGCGGGCGACCGACCGCCGGCGGCCGGGGCCCGGTTCTACGCGCCCCTCGCCGATCTGTCCCTGCCCGCGGGCACCCGCTTCTACGCGGGCGTCGTCCACGACGTACCCACCGCGGACGAGCAGCGAAAGACGCTGCACACCATCGAGAATGCGCTCGGCCGCCGCGTCGACGGCGTCGCCTGCGCATGCGGTCTGGGCCGTCGTCCCCGCGCCGTCGCGGACGCGCTCATGGCGCGCGCCGTGACGTTGGCGGGTTCGTGACCGGGCGGACCGGGGTCTAGCCGGCTTTGTTGTACGCCTCGACGATGTCCTTGTGGATGCGGCCGCGGCTGGAGATCTCGTAGCCGTTGTTGCGCGCCCACTCCCGGATGGCGGCCGTCTGCTCCCGGTCCGGTGTCGTGCGGGCGGTACCGGATTTGACGGCGCCCTTGCGGTTTCGGCCGACCTTGCGGGCGGGCTCGGTCCACTGCTCGAAGATCTTGCGCAGCTTCTCGGCGTTCTTGGTCGACAGGTCGATTTCGTATTCGACTCCGTCGATGCCGAAGTGCACCGTCTGGTCGGCATCGGACTTGCCGTCGTAGTCGTCCACCAGCTCGACGATGACCTTCTTGGCCATGAAAACCCACCCTCCACTCAGCTCGTATGTGACGCGGCGAAAATGCTAATCGAGTTCGCGAGAGCGTCGTTGAGCAGGGTGAGGACCGCGGCTCGGGTCACGGGCGGAAGATCGCGCGCACGCAGCCTTCCCGTTTGTTCTTGAACATGTCGTATCCGCGTACGGAGTCCTCGAGGGGCAGGTCGTGGGTGATCAGGTAGGACGGGTCGAGGTCGCCCTGCTGGATGTAGTCGAAGATGCGCCGCACGTAGCGCTGGCCGTGCTGTTGCGCGCTGCGGATCGTGAGGCTTTTGTTCGTGACGATGCCCATCGGGAATTTGTCGGTCAGGCCGTAGACGCCGAGCACCGACACCACACCGCCCTTGCGGCACGCCAGCAGCGCCTCGCGCAGAGGTGTCGCGCGGTCGGTTTCGAGACGCAGAAGTTGTTTGGCGCGGTCGTAGGCGTTCTGCAGTCCGGTGCCGTGCCCTTCCATGCCGACCGCGTCGACGCACGCGTCCGGGCCGCGGCCGCCGGTCATCTCGGCGATGGTGTTCTGCACGCTGTCCACCGCGGTGTAGTCGATGGTTTCGGCGTCGAAATGCTTGCGCGCCAGTGCCAATCGTTCCCGATAGCGGTCGATGACGATCACGCGATCCGCGCCGAGCAGCCGCGCCGAGTGCCCGGCCATCAGGCCGACCCCGCCGCTGCCCCAGATCGCGACCGTATCGCCGGGAGAGATGTCACAGAATTCGGCGCCCATCAGACCGGTCGGCACGGCGTCGGAGACGAACAGGGCCTGTTCGTCGGTGATCTCCCCGGGGACGGGGAAGCAGTTGACGTCGGCGAAGGGCACCCGCACGTATTGGGCGTGCGAACCCTGATATCCGCCGAAGGGATGGGTGTAGCCGTAGATGCCGGCGGTCGGATAGCCGAGCGCGGGGCGCTGCAGGTGTGCGTTCGGGTTGGTGGTGTCGCATGCCGCCCACAGTTCGTGTTCGCAGAACCAGCAGGAGCCGCAGCCGATGAACGAGGGGACGACGACGCGCTCACCCACCGTACGGTGGTTCACCTCCGGCCCGACATCGACGACTTCGCCGACGAATTCGTGTCCGAAGACGTCGCCGTGCTGCATCCCGGGCAGGTAGCCGTCGATGAAATGCAGATCCGAACCACACGTGGTGCTCAGATGGACCGCGACGATCGCGTCGTGCGGGTTGACCACCGAGGGGTCGGGCACGGTTTCGACGGCGAGATCGTTGACCCCGTTCCAGCACAGTGCGCGCATGAATCGTTCCTATTCGTCCGAGGAGGCACGCGCGCTCGGATTACCGGCGAGGGTCGGTATCTCGCCGGTCTGCAGCAGCGCCCGCGCACGGTAGAGGACCGCGAATGCGGCGGTATCGGTGAGGACATCGGCGATCGGCGCCAGCACCGACAAGGTCACTTCGGTGCCCAGCCCGCGGGGCGCGTCGCGGAAGTTCAGTTGCAGGGCGGCGCCGGCGGCCTCGGTGCCGGTGAACCGCAGTGTTCCGGGACCTTCGGTCAGTGTGGTTGTCCACGTGTCGGTTTCGTTGCCGTGCGAACCCAGCCGCCACTCGAACCGGTGACCGTCCTCGCTGCTCACCGAGGCTACATCCCCGAACACCCGGGACAACCGGTGGGGATCGCGCCAGAGCCGCTGCACATCCTCGCGCGGGCGGGCGATCGTCACCGACTGCGGATGGCCGTACCCGGAGGCCGCGCCCACCACTTTCGTAACCACCGTGCCCAGTCGATCCTTGACCGCATCGGTGACGTTCATCCGGTCCTCCTCGCCGGTCGCTTCGCTGGCGAGCTACCCGGGACCGAAGGTGGTAAACGCCGATTGCCGCAAGGTCGCGGGCCGGCAGTGATCGTTTCGGATGAGACTTTCCCGACCGGTAGAGTGTCGGTCCCAGGTGTCCTCACGTGGGAAGCGAGGCGTGCGCCGACTCGGTCGAGTGCGGCGAATTTTCTGAAACGTCCTTCTTTCATAAGATTGCTGAGCTAGGTTCACGGCTACGCCGGACACTCGGCGATGAGTAAGTCGGAGGACACCGTGGAATTTCTTGGCTCAGTCGCTGGCATCCTGCAGATGGTGATCGGCACCATTCTCTCCAACACCGGTTCGGGTGGCTCCGGCTCCGGTTGGTGAACGTGACGGATTCGGCTCGCTACCGGTGAGCCGAATCCCCCGCGTGTGTGGGTAGCGCCGGGTCGTTCACTGGTCGAGGGCATGCTCCGGCTGGCAGACATGCATCGGCGACGGCAGGTACCGGACCATCGCGTCCAGCAGTGCGGTGATGTCGTCGGTGTGCGGCGACGCATCGCACAGGACGGGTACGACATCGCCGATCCGGGTGAGGTGGCGGATCCGGTCGTGCAACTGTCGCGGTGGCATCTTCCCCGTGCCCGGCAGGCGGGGCCGCGCGGTGTCCTGCGCCAGCACCGTGTCCACGAGTTCGTGATACCGCTGTACGGCCACCGGCCAGTGACTGCCGAAGAATTCGGCGGCCATCGGTTCGAGTTCCCACATCGGTACCAGATCGATGACGCCTTCGAATTCGGCGCCGATGCCGAGCGGCATCTGCAGCGTCACCGGCACCGCTCCGCGGGTGGCGGCGACCGTGCGCACGCAGTGACCGAAGTCCGCGGCGTGCTGGTCGAGTCCGCGCACCAGGCACAGGCGTGCGACCTGGTGGTCGTCGGCCACCCGCAGTATCGCCTCGAGTCGCGGAGCGCTCGTCGCGGCCGCGTTCATCGGCACGACCACTCCGTCGGCCGTCCGGATGGCCCGTTCGAGTTCCGCGATGGGCGCGTGGCTCGACAGTTCGGTGATGCGAACCGTGTGCTCGGCGCGGTCGGTCACCCACTCGACGGTGACCGCTGAGCGGGACCCGGATGCGGTGGGCCGGCGACGCAGCCGGCGGATGAGCGCCGTCGTCTCTTCGGGCTCGCCCACGATCGTGACGTTGCGAATCGACTGCGGGTCAATGATTTTCACGCCCATCGCGTTGCGTACTCCCGATCGGCTCGCGGGTGGGGACCGTCCTCGACGAGGTCTCACCGTACCCGCGGGGGCGCATCGGCGGAGCGGAATTCCTCGCCAAAGTAGAACGTGTTCCTATATCGTCGGCGCTGTGCAGAAAGAACAACGCCCCGCCGTGGAAGGTTGGTTCACTGCGGACGACGGCACGGTACGTCTCCAGGGAAGTCGCTGCGATGTGTGCGGCACACCGTATTTCCCTCGGAACACCCTGGCCTGCCGCAACCCGCAGTGTGCGAGTCCCAAGGACGGATCCGAGCTGGTCGAGTACCTGTTCTCCACGCGAGGCCGGATCTGGTCGTACGCGGACGCCCGCTACAAACCGCCCGCGCCCTATGTCTCGCCGGATCCGTTCGAGCCCTACGTCGTCGCAGCGGTGGAGCTCGAGGAAGAGCAGATGGTGATTCTCGGGCAGGTCGTGCGCGGCCTCACCGTGGACGACCTGGCCGTCGGCATGCCGGTCGAACTGGCCCTGGGCGTGCTGTACGAGGACGAGGAAGCGGAACACACGGTGTGGATGTGGAGGCCGGTCGATGCCTGACAACGATCGCGATATCGCCGTCCTCGGTGCGGGCATGCACCAGTGGGGCAAATGGGGACGCAACTTCGTCGAATACGGCCTGGTGGCCGCGCGGGCGGCGCTGGCCGATGCCGGCGTGGACCACCGCGACGTCGGCTACATCGCCGGCGCGGACACGATCCGCAACGGCTACCCGGGATTCGTGTCGGGTGCGACGTTCGCCCAGGCGCTCGGCTGGTCCGGCGCCCGCATCTCGAGCAGCTACGCCGCCTGTGCCTCCGGCGCCCAGGCCATCGCCAACGCGCGGGCCCAGATTCTGGCCGGGTTGACCGATGTGGCGCTCGTGGTCGGTGCCGATGCCGCGCCGAAGGGTTTCTTCCAGCCGGTCGGCGGTGAACGCCGCGACGATCCGGACTGGTTGCGCTTCCACCTGCTCGGCGCCACCAACCCCATCTACTTCGCGCTGTACGCGCGCCGGCGGATGGCGCTGCACGGGGCCACGCTCGACGATTTCGCCGCCGTCAAGGTCAAGAACGCCAAGCACGGCCTGAACAACCCCTATGCCCGCTACCGCAAGGAGGTCGCGGCCGAGGAGGTCGCGGCGTCGGCGATCGTGTCGGATCCGTTGCGGCTGCTCGACATCTGCGCGACCAGCGACGGCGGCGCCGCGCTGGTGCTGACGTCGATGGACTACGCCCGCCGCCACGGTATCGCGGACCCGGTCCGCATCCGGGCGCTGTCGACGGTCACGCCCACCTTCCCGAAGACCGTGCTCGATCTGCCGGATTTCGCGACCGACTCGGCGGTGGCCTTCGATACGCCCTCGCGTTCGTTCCGGTCCGCGATCGCGGACGCCGCCTACGAGGAGGCCGGGCTCGGCCCCGCCGACCTGTCCTTCGCGGAGGTCTACGACCTGTCCACCGCGCTGGAACTGGACTGGTACGAAGACATCGGGCTGTGTGAGATCGGCGGTGCCGAGGAGCTGTTGCGCAGCGGCGCAACCACTTTGGGCGGTCGCGTGCCGGTCAACCCCAGCGGTGGCCTGGCCTGCTTCGGTGAGGCCATCCCGGCGCAGGCGATCGCTCAGATCTGCGAACTCACCTGGCAGTTGCGCGGCCGGGCCGACGGTCGTCAAGTGGAGAACGCCCGCGCCGGTATCGCCGTGAACCAGGGCTTGTTCGGCCACGGTTCGGCGATCATCGCCACCCGCTGAACTCCGCTCCGCTCACGAAAACCCGGGGTGCAACCCGGGTTTTCGCGTATCCGGGAGGGTTCGGGGCCGCCGGCGTGGCAGCGGTCCGGTTCGCTCAGCCCCAGGTGGCCCGGTCCGGCACGGTGGACGTGAAGATCACATAGAAGTGCTGGCCCGGCAGCAGTTCGTTGATGTCGTGCCAGCTGCCGGCGGGATCACGCTGGTAGTAGCGCTGAATGCCGGTGCCGTCGTCGTAGCACACGATGCCGGCGGTGTCGAACGGACTCCAATACACCTCGGTGCCCGGTCGCGGTGGTTCCAGCGGGGTACGGAACTGCTGGCTGCACGGTGTGATCACCGGGTGGTAGATAGTGGGTTGGGCGGCCGCGCTCGGTGCCAGTGCGGCGAGTCCGGCGCCCGAAATCGCGGCGGCGGTGAGGACACGGCGGAAGGTGAAAATCGGCAATTCCACTCCTTGCTGGGCGGAGAAGAGTTCACTGGCCTGTGTCGGCAACCCTACGGTCCGGGGCGTGTGACGAAAGAGTGGTTTGGCAGGCCGGGATCGGGGTTTTCGGTAGTCAGCAGTGATCTTGGGGGAACGAGGAGTGAGCCGCATGCCGAGTAACAGAGATTCCGTATTCGTCGACGATGAAGCCGTGGCCTCGATGCCGGCCGAACAACCGGCCGCGGTGAGCTGGCCGGACCCCAGCCCCCTCGATTCGTGGTGGAACGACATCATGGGCCTGTCGGCCGACCCGCCCCGGCCCGCCGCCTGACGGAAGGGCGAAATCCTCAGCGCCGTATATTCTCAGTGCCGCAAATCCTCAGCGCCCAAATCCTCAGCGCCGCAGTGGTTTCGACCGGCTGCTACGGTCGCTCGGCGCCGCGTCCTTCGCGGCTGCCCCGGTAGGCGCTGCGCCGGATGCGAGTGACGAACCCCGGGGCCAGCGCGACGCCGGGCGGGTGGTGCAGGGTCGGGTCGACGGCGTCCTCGGGCGGTGGGGCGACGGTTTCGGCGGTGAGCCGCAGATTCGCGAACGGTTCCTCGGGTCCGTGCAGTCGCCCGGCGGTCAGTGTGAAACCGAGGCCGTGAGTGGTCGTGTATTCGCGCAGCGTCGCCAGGGAGGCGTCCGCAGGTTGATCGGCGTCCGGCCGGGCGAATATCCACTGGGGTGCGCCGCCGTCGAACCGATAGGCCATAAGCGTCCCGTAGGTCGCGTGGCGCCACGACGGGACAGGTATCGCGAAAAATCGGGTCAGCGTGCCGGTGGGTGTCGATGCCAGCGCGAGGTCCCAGCGCCCGCCGGGGGTCTGCACGCGCAGTCCGATTCCCACGGCGTCGGGCAGTCGTCCCGGCATGCCGAGGGCCTTGGACAGGCGAACCTCGACGTCGCGTTCTCCGTCCCCGAAATACCTCTCGAAGGCCGGCGCGGAGTGCAGGCGCCCGCTGAACCAGAGGCCGCGCGGATGGAAGACGCGGGCGCGCCGGACGCGGGCGACCAGCTCGAACGATTCCTGGACCAGGCGTTCGGCTTTCACATCTCTGCTTTCGTCGTGACGGTCGGGTCGGATCGGCGGCAGCCGACATCTGGCCGGTACCCCGTCACGGCCGAGGTATTCGCCTCCGCAGTCAGGATTCGTCGCCGGCGTGCGGGTACGGGAGGACCTGTGTGGCCTCGGGCCCACCGCTGGTGTGGGTCACGGTGAAGACCACCGTCTGCCCGGGGCTGAGAGTTTTGTAGCCGGGCATGTCGATCGTGCGGTAGTCGACGAAGACCGCGTCACCGGAGGCGCTGGTGAGGTAGCCGAACCCCTTCTCGGCGTTGAACCACGTGACCTGCCCCCGCTGCCAGCCCGGCAGCTTGTCGTCGACCGGCATGAGGTGCGGATCCGGGTGGGCCCGGTGCTCGGCGGGAACAACGGCGGGTGTCCAGGTCACGGTCATGCGCAAACTCATTCCGGTCGCGGTGGGGAAAACTGGTGGTCGGTCACCGGCTTCCCGGCGCCGACGCCCGAGATACCCGGTCGTACCGCGGCCAAACAAGCCCTGCTGTTTCCCGTCGACTCCGCTTCCGGGCCGGGTGAACGGATCTTCCGGATCGGCTGCCGGTCTACTCCCGAGAGCGCTATCGTCGCTGCCAGGTCGCCTTTGCCCATTGGTTGCCGGCCGTGCGCGCATGCCCGCCGGCGCAGCGATGAAGGGACAGCCATGAGGATCACCCGTTTCGCGAAAGCCGTTTCGATCGTGTTCGCGCTGATCGCCGGTTTCGTCGTGGCGGCACTCGGACCCGCGAACGCTCAGACCATGCCGACGATCGTGCTGGTTCACGGCGCGTTCGCCGACACCACCAGTTGGGACGCCGTCGCCGGCGATTTGCGCGGGCGGGGATACCAGGTGGTGGTGCCCGAGAATCCGCTGCGCGGACCGGCCTACGACGCCGCGGCGGTCGAGAAGACCGTCGCCGGAATCTCCGGTCCGGTGGTCTTGGTCGGCCATTCCTACGGCGGCGCGGTGATCACGAACATCCACAATCCGAACGTGAAGGCGCTGGTGTTCGTGGCGGCATTCGCGCCGGCGCAGGGCGAGCCGGTGGCCCTGGCACTCGATCCGATCCGTTTCCCCGGTAGCCAACTACTGCCGCCCGCACTGCAGATGAAGGTCGTCGACGATTCGAGCAACGCCCTCGGCCGCAACCTCGACGCCTACATCGCCGACGCGTCGTTCCATCAGGTGTTCGCCCCCGATGTCAGCGACGCCACGGCCGCGACCATGCTCGCCCACCAGAAATCGCTCGCGGTGGCGGCGAATGTCGAGCCGTCCGGATCGCCCGCGTGGTCGAACACGCCCAGCTGGTATTTGGTCTCGGCGAACGACACCGTGATCCCGCCCGCCGCGCAACGGTGGATGGCGGGCCGGATCGGCGCGCACACCAGCGAGGTGCAGGCGTCACACGTCGCGCTCGTCTCCCAGCCGGCCGTGGTGGCCGATGTGATCGCGTCGGCGGCCGCGGCGACGACATAGCCGCGGCGGCATGATCGTCAGCGCTGTTTGCGCTGACGCTCCCGGAGCACATGGGAACGCAGGCGGGAGAATCCCTTCACGCGCACGCTGCGTAGGTGACGGAGGGAGAATTCGGTGTCGCCGGCCAGGGCCGCGGCCGCGCCGTCGTCCACGAGCACCGTGCCGGGACGGGCGACACCGGTCAGCCGTGCGGCGGTGTTGACCACCGTGCCGTAGAGATCGCCGAAGCGGGTCAGCACGGGACCGTAGGCCAGGCCCACCCGGATCTGGGGCATCTCCGAAATCTTCTGTGCCGCCCGGCCGATCGCCACGTGCAGGGCCAGCGCGATGCGCGCGCCCCGGTGCGGATCGTCGACGGCGAACATCACCTCGTCGCCGACGTTCTTGATCACCCAGCCGCCGTGGGCGGTGATCGCCTCGGTGGTGGCGGTTTCGAACGCTTCCAGCAGATCGGTCAGCTCGTCGGGGTCGAGGTGGCGCGAGAGCCGGGTGTAGCCGGCCATATCGGCGAAGCCGACGAGCAATTGCCGTGCGGCGCCGTCGGATTCGAGCGACCGGCTCAGCGCCGCGGCCAGATGGCGCCGCCAGGCGTACTGCTGCAGGTCGGTGAGCACCTCGATGGCGTGGGTGGTGGCCTCGGCATCGGTGCCGGCGCCGAGTTCGCGGGTGATCAGGTCTGCCTGCCATTCGGCCAGCCGCGCCATGGACTGCCCGAGGGTACGGGCCGCGGCAATCTGGTTCTGCTCGTTGACATTCGAGGCCGGGCCCAACGCGCAGAAGGTGCGTACCGCCGCGACGTCGGCCTCGGTGAACGCCTCCTCGTCGTCACTGGCCGCCGCCGGAAAGCCCAAGGCGATCCACAGTTTGCGGGCGCTGTCGACCGAGACCCCGGACAGCTCGGCGACCTGAGCGCGGGTGTAGCGGCGGGGACCACCGAGGAGAGTTTTTTCGACCACCGCGTCGACCACGTCGGCCGGCTCACCAGACTCGCTCACCCGGCAAGTACAGCACACGCGGCGGGGATGGCGCCGCCGTCGTTCGGACGGGTTCGACCGAAAAATCTTGTTTGAGCGTCCGAGCCGCGGATACCCAGGGCGGCATGGTTCATACGGAAGCTGCGGAGACGATCATGAGCACCGATACCACTGCTGCCTCGCCCCGTTCCGCGACCGCTCGCGACGACGGTGGCCGCAATTCCTATGACGGAATCGAAGATTCCTTCCGTGCGCTGGCCGAACTCGATGCCGCCGACCCGCGCCGGGCCCGGCTGCGGGAGCAGATCATCGCCGACTGCATGCCGCTGGCCGCCCATATCGCCCGCCGGTACGAGGGCCGCGGCCAGTCGCGGGAGGACCTGCAACAGGTCGCCAATCTCGCACTGGTGCTGTCGGTGGACCGTTACGACGTTTCCCGGGGCGCGCCGTTCCTGGGCTTCGCCGTGCCGACGATCATGGGGGAGGTGCGGCGTTACTTCCGCGACAGTGGGTGGGCGGTGAAGGTGCCGCGCCGGATGAAGGAACTGCGCGCCCGCATCTCCCAGCACAGCCTGGTGCTGTCACAGCAACTCGGCCGCGAGCCCAGCAGCCATGAACTCGCCCGCGCCCTCGACGTCCCGGTCGAGGAGGTCGTGCAGGCCACCGTCGCGGCCAACAGCTATCTGTGCGACTCGCTCGACGAAACCCAGTCCGCCGAGAGCGACAGCCCCACGCCGCTGGGCGCCCGGCTGGCGGTCGACGAACCGCGCTACGAGTTCACCGAGGATGCCATCACCGTGAAACCGCTGATCGAGGCGCTGCCCGAGCAGGAGCGCAAGATCTTGATCCAGCGTTTCTACGAGAACAAGACCCAGTCCGAGATCGCTGCGCTGCACGGTATCTCGCAGATGCAGGTCTCGCGGATCCTCAGCCGCGTCCTCAGCGGTCTGCGCGACCAGGCGCTCGCCGAACCCACGCGCCCCCGGCATCTGCGCGCGGTGGCGTGACCTGCGCGCCGGCACCGAATTTGCCGGTTCCGTACCCGAATGTCCGGACCTGCGGCCATGATCGGTAGGGAGTGCCGATTCTAGACCGCAGGGTCGGTTCGTTTTCTCGGCGAGAGAGGTCGGGCCGATCGATGGCTGAGACTCCAGCGGTCACCACCGCCCCCCGTGCTGCCGGCGTTCCCGGACTGTTGATGCGCATCGACGAGGTGATGCGCCGCCACGCCGGTCACACCTTGCTCCGCATCGTCACCGCGGTCACCGGCCCGGTGCGCGCGGCCCCGGATTATCTGATCCTGCACGCCGAAGCGGTGATCGACGAGGCCGTGCGGCGCCTCGTCGCCCAACCCGGCGCCGACACCGTCGTCGTCACGGTGTCGGTCACGACGACGGTGACGGTGGTCGTCGAAGCCACCGGTCCGGTCGGAATCCTCCTGCCGCCGCTGCTCGGCTCGAGCGCACGGGCGCGGCTGCTGGGCGGGCACTGCGCTGTCGAGCGGGGTGCTCGCCTCGTCTGGTCGGTTCCCCTGCCTCCGGCCGACATCCACGCACGTGTGCCCGCCGGTCCGGCGCGCCGGCGCGGTGATCGGCCCTACGCGAAGTTCTCCGTGATGTAGTTGGCCGCCGCGGTCGTCCAGGTCACATCGGTGCCCGGCATGTCGTGTGCCGGATACAGCACGTGCTGGCCGTCGGGATACGGAGTGAGATAACCGATCACGCCGTTGACGGCGGTGGCGAATCGTTGCAGGTTGGCCACCGGATTCGACATCAGGAACTCCAGCAGCTGCGCGAAGATGAGATAGCTCGCGTTGCCGAAACGCGCGCCCTCGACGAACGAGAACGGCGAGATGCCCACGTCGATGACGCGAAGCGGCGAGTCGGCCGGAGACGCGGTGATGATGTCGCCCGGGTTCGCGTACTCGTGGGTGGCGACCGCCGCGGGCCAGGCGCCGTGCTGACCGTGCAGGCCGTACGTCGTGGGCGGGCACAGGTTGTTCACCGAATCGCCGGCCTTACGCAGGGGGTTGGCGATGAAGACGGCGAAGGCGATCTCGAGCGGGCTGCCGTCGGTGTTGGTGTACTCACCCGAGGCCACCCCTTCGAGTATCCGGCTCGCGCAGATGCCGCCGAGCGAATAGCTCAGCAGCGCACAGACATTCGGCGACTGCTGAATCGCCTCGACCCCCGCGGCGATACCCAGCCGGACCGAGGTGTCCAGCGACGGCCCCCACAGATTCGGATCGGGCCCGACCGAGGCGGGCCAGTCGGGTTCGAAGAAGCTGAAGCTGTCGGTCGAGAGCAGATCGGTGACCGCGGCCAGCATGCCCGCGGGGCTGCCGTCCGCGTTCCGGGGCTCTCCGGTTCCTCGCAACGTGATGATGTCGATCATCGGGTTCTCCTTGCCCGCGACGAACTTCGACGGATCTTCCACGGTAGGCCCCGAACCGAGTACGGTCGGGTGTTGTGAAAAGAAGGCGGATGGCGTGGTGGTCGCTCACCGCGGCCGTGGCTGTGATCGTCGCCGGCTGCGGGTCGGACCAGTCGGCGCCGGACACTCCGAATACGAGCGCGGCCCCGTCCTTACACGTGGGTTCGGTACCTTCCGACGATGGTACCCCGCCCACCCGCGCCGCGAATGCCGTTGCGGCACAATGCCGGACATCCGATCTCGCGGCCGCGCTCGGGCCCGCGAACGCCGCTGCCGGAACTGTCGCGTTTCCGATCGTGTTCACCAACAACGGGTCCGGCCCGTGTGTCCTCGAAGGTTTCCCGGGCGTCTCCTACGCCACCGGCCCCGACAGCGCACCCGTCGGCACTCCGGCCGCCCGCGAGGGAACCGCGTCCGGCCCGGTCTCGCTGACGCCCGGCGGCCAGGCGTCGGCGCTGGTGTTCGCGGTCGACGTGCACAACATTCCGGCCGAGCAGTGCGGGCCCGTCGACGTGGCGGGGCTGCGAATCTACCCGCCCGACAACACCGCATCGCTGTATCTCGACCATGCGGCGACGGCGTGCGGTAACGGACAAATGACTGCACACCAGCTGCGGGTGCGCGCCCTCGTACCGGGCGTCGAGGGGCGGTAATTCGATCTTCGACGGGTTTCGTTGGGAGACCGCCGATTACGACGCGGTCACGAGAACCGCACTATCGATGACGGGACAGGCGTAGCCTCGGACAATGAGATAGCCACCCACTCGAAACCCGGTCCTGCCGAGGACCGGTCGACTCTTGGAGGGGAATATGGTCGATTCCCTTTTCGCCGACGTGTCCGAGTTCCAAGTGCCGGTCGACGACTCTTACCCGTATCAGCTCTTCTCGTTCCGTTCCAACGACGGGACCTACCAGGACCACAACTTCTATCAGAACTATGCCTGGGCGGCCCGGGCCGCCGATTCCGGACGCATCGCCTGCTTCATCGTCTACTTCTATTGGCGGCCGAACTGGCTCGATACCGTCGACACCCACCGGGGCATGGTCGGTCAGGCGGGTGGCCCGCATCCGAAGATGATCGCGATGATCGATGTGGAGTCGGGCGGCAATCCCGGCGGGGATCAGTCGGACGGAATCAACCGCGCCTATTGGCGGCTGGCCGATTGGCTGGGCTCGACCCGCCGGGTCATCGGCTACGCCAACCGCCCGGATTTCGACAGCATGTGGCCGGTGCGCCCGGACGGCCTCAACATGATCGGCGCGGGTTACGGCAGCAATCCGAACCTGCCCGGCCAGATCGCGCACCAGTACACCGACGGTCAGGGCTACGGCGGCGGCCTGCCCGAGGGCGCACCGCCGTTCGGCAACTGCGATATGAACTCCGCCGACGGCTTCTCCCCGGAGGATTTCGCCAACCAGGTCGGGGTCGGCACGGTGGCACCGGACCCGGTGACCGACATGTGGATTCAGTTCATGGGCATCGGCGGCAACGGCTGGCCGCAACTGGCCGGCCATACGCTCGTCGACGGTGTCGCCAGCGTAGGGCAGACCCTCGGCCTGCCAGGCTTCGCGGCGCCGCCGGGTCCCACCCAGGTACCGCTGCCGCGTGACTCCGACGGACGCATCCGCGACGAGTGGATCCAGATGCGCGGTCTGCAGGGCACCGGCTGGCCGCAACTGGGCGGCTGGTCCCTGGTCGACGCCATCGCGGCCATCGGGCAGAAACTCGATATCCCCGGCTTCCAGCCTCCCCATCCGTAAAGCCCCCGACGGAGTATTCGCATGCCGACAATCGCCAGTACGAACGGCCGCTTCTTCGTGATCACCGACTGTGTGCCCCAGGTCCGGGCGGCGGCGACAGCGGCCGCCGCGGGCGGCACCCTCGCCGCCCTCACCACCGCCACGGCCGCCGAGATCGCGTTCCCGGAAGGGGCTTTCGCCGACGTCGCATCCTGTGCCGGCCCGCAGGCCGGGCCGACGGCCTGGTTCGCCACCTTCAACGGCGGGGTCCCCGACGGCTGTGTCTATGCCATCGACCTGACCACCGGGCAGGTGTGTACCGAGAACGCCAACCGAGCCGCGGCATGGACCCGGTTCGTGCTCGCCGCCCCGGCATGAGCCGGCGATGGCGACGCACTGGGGGACTCCGCTCACCGGGTACGCCGGAAGTACGGCCAGGCAATTCGGTGTAGGTGGCACCGATCTCGGAATCCCGTACGACCGAGATCATTTCGCGCCGCGCGCGTCGGGATTCGTCTTCGGCGACACGTTCACCGGCGACAGTCAGGGGTCCGGCACCTGGCTCGGCTCGCCGGTGTTGCTGTTCAGTTCGAACCTCCCGGACGCCACCACCACCTTTTCCGCGACCCCCGGTGGCGCGCAGGCGCGCCAGGCGCTCACCTACGCCCACAACGCCGACAACGGCTACGGGGTGGAGGTCAGCCGCATTCCCAACGACGCGTTCGTCGATCCGAACGGGCGGACGTGGCTGACCTACACCAGTGTTCACGACTGGAGCATCCCCGACGATCGATACGGCGCGCTGTTCTGTGGCCTGGCCTACTCCGACGACGACGGCGCGACCTGGACCGATTACGCGGCCGTCTGGCCCAACGACGGCAGTGACGGCTACGCCGGCTGGAGTCCGTTCATGATGCAGTCCTTCGCCGGCATCGGGAACAACAACGGCGACGGCTATCTGTACATCGTCTCCAAGGAGTGGGGCCGCAGCCACAATCGCAACGGCCCGATCCTGATGCGCGTGCCGTGGCAGCAGATCGCCGTCCGCGCCGATTACGAATACTGGGGCTACAACGGTTCGGCCTGGCAGTGGGGCAATCCCACTCCCACGCCGCTGTTCGGCGGTATGGGCCCGATCGGCGAGGTGAGTGTGAAGAACATCGCCGGGACGTGGGTGATGTCCTACTTCGACGTCGCCGGCGCCTGCATCTCGACCCGCACCGCACCGGCCATCGATCGCGTCTGGACGTCGCCGAAACGGCAGATCGTCGCCTCCGCACCGTGGTGGCAGTTCTGGGTTCGTACCTTCCCGCAACTCTACGGCGGCTACATCCACCCGCGGTCGAGCTCACTCACGGACATCACTCTGTATGTCTCGCAATGGAACACCACCACGAACAATCCGTATTGGGTGATGCAGTTCGACGGCATCACACCGTAGCCGCCGGGTCAGCGCGGCGGGCGACCGGCGAGCATCGCCTTCGCCGCGGCGCGCAGGTCGGCGCGCGGGGCGCGGGTGTCGAGTTCGGCGATGCAGATCTCGCGCACCATCGCGACCTTCAACATCGACGCGGCATCCGGATCGGACCAGCCGACCGCGACCATATCGGGTCGGCTGGCGGCGAGGAAACCCTCGCGCCGCTGGGCGATCTCGGTACGCAGGCCGGGATCCGACTGGGCTTGCAGCATGAAGGCCTCGGTGCCGCAGCTGTGCAGGCAGGCGTCGAGGAAGGCGTCGACGCTGACCGCGAGCCGGTCCGGACCCGGCGCCATCCCCCTGATCGCCTCCGCCACTCGCGCGCTGATGAGCGTGAAGAACTGGCGATACAGCGCCACCAGGTAGGTGTGGCGGTTGGGGAAATGCCGATAGAAGGTGCCCTTGGCCATGCCCGCCTCTTCGACCACGGCATTGATCGAAAGGCGCTGTAGTCCTTCGCGTTCGGCTACGACCATGCCGGCGGTGAGCAGGGTGGCGCGGCCGGATTCGGCGACGACTGTCATGGAGGGCACTCCTGGAGCGTTCTGTTCGGAAAGTCTAGTCGTGATCATCCGGCGCGCCTACGCTGTGACCGATCGGTCGGCCCGGCACCGGGTTTCGAACGGCCGGTTGCGGTCATCGGTGACCGGTCCCGTTCCGGACGAACTTCTTTTGGGGGCTGGAATGTCCGCTCAGCGTAAAGCGAACGTCGGCGCAGTGGTGCCGCTGACATCCGATGCGTGTTATCGAGTCGAACTGCAGCGGCTGCTGCCGGCGGATTCGCCGCGTTCCACCGGGGAGGATCGCCGCCACATCGTGCGGCTGGCCGAAAGCGAGTCGCAGTGGCCGCCGATCCTGGTCCACCGCGCGACCATGCGGGTGATCGACGGGATGCACCGCGTGCATGCGGCGCGGATGAAGGGCATGACCCATATCGAGGTGTTGTTCTTCGACGGCAGCGCCGCGGAGGCATTCCTGCGCGGCGTCGAATCCAATGTGGTGCACGGGCTTCCGCTGACGCTGCCCGACCGGAAGGCGGCCGCGGAGCGCATCCTGGAATCGATGCCCGAATTGTCCGATCGTACCATCGCCACCAGCACCGGATTGTCGTCGAAGACGGTGGCGCGCATCAGATTGCGTTCGACCGGGGAAATTCCGCAGTCGAACATCCGGATCGGCGCCGACGGCCGTTCCCGGCCACTGGATTCCTCCCGGCGGCGCCAGCAGGTGATCGAATTGCTCACGGCCTCACCGGATATGCCGCTGCGCGCACTGGCGGCGGCCGCCGATGTGTCGGTCAGCACCGCGCACGCCATCCGGAAGAAGATGCGCGAGCGTCTGTGCTCGGACGGCGATACCGCCGAAGGGCCCGATACCAATGCCCTACTGCTGCAGAAACTTACCCGCGACCCGGCCATGCGGGCGAGTCAGCAGGGACGAGATCTGTTGCGCTGGTTGCATTCCCATTCCATGAACCGCAAGATGTGGCCGCGGGTGGCCGAAGCGGTGCCGCCGCATCTGGCCGCGACCGTCGCGGAGCTGGCCAGCCGCAACGCGCGGGAGTGGCGTGCGTTCGCGGACCGGATCCAGTCCTCCGACACCGCCATCTGAACGCCCCGCATCCGTTTCGTCGCACTCCCGAGAGGTTCGGCACATGCTGTCCACCGTCGCCGCTTTCGCCACCCGACACGCCCGCGCGGTCCTCGCGGCATGTCTGCTGGTGGGCATCGTCAGCATCGCCTTCGGCGCCACCGCGCCGACGCATCTGAAGACGGGCGGGTTCTCGCCGCCCGATACCGAATCGGCACGCGTGTCGTCCTTCCTGGGCGACGAATTCCCCTCGGCCGTGCCGAATGTCGTTCTGCTGGTGCGCGCCCCCGGGGGAGTCGAGTCCGCAGCGGCACGGACGGCCGGTGAACGCGTGGTCGCGCAGTTGCACGCCGACCACCATGTCGACGCCGTGCAGTCCTACTGGCAGCTGGCGCCGGATCTGCGCTCGGCGCTGCGCAGCGGAGACGGCCGGGAGGCGCTGGTGCTGGCGCACGTCGCGGGGGACGACACCACCGCACCACAGCGCGCGGGCGCGCTCGTCGATCGGATCGGCGGTGACTACGACGGTGTCACCGTACTCGCGGGCGGTCAGGCCGTGGCGTTGAATCAGATGAGTGAGCAGGTGGTGAAGGATCTGATCGTCACCGAGGCGATCGCGGTCCCGTTGACCGGGCTGGCGCTGATCATCGTTTTCGGCAGTGTGATCGCCGCCGCGATACCCCTGGCGGTGGGTCTGTTCACCATCGCAGTCACGCTGCCGCTGCTGCGCATCCTCGCCGAGTTCGGCGACGTGTCGATCTTCGCGCTGAACATGATGAGCGCTCTCGGTTTCGCCGTGGCGATCGATTCGAGCCTGTTCCTCGTGAGCAGATTCCGCGAGGAACGCGCGGCCGGTCTCGACACCGGTGCGGCGGTCGTGCGCACCGCGCGGACCGCGGGGCGCACGGTGCTGTTCTCCGGTGCGGTCGTGGGGCTTTCGCTGTGCACGCTGCTGGTGTTCCCGCTGTATTTCCTGCGGTCGCTGGCCTTCGCGGGGCTCTCGGTACTGGCCGCCGCCGTGGTCACGACCCTGCTGCTGGTACCGGCCGCGCTGGCGGTGACGGCGCCGCACCTGCACCGGTTCGATCTGCGAGTTCCGTTGCGGCGCTGGGCTCGCCGACCGGCACCGAGCGGAGTGCCCGCGCAGCCGGCCGACACCCGCTGGTATCGGGTGGTGCGGGCGGTGATGCGCCGGCCGGTGCTGTCCGCGGTCGCGGTGGTGGCGCTGTTGCTGCTCCTGGGCACGCCGGCCCTCTCGATGCGATTCGGCTCCGCCGACGACCGCGTCCTGCACGGTGCGTCCAGTCACGAGGTCGGTGACGCGCTGCGCGGCGACTTCCATGAGAATGCGATGGCGGCGGTGACCGTGGCGCTGCCCGGCTACGGCCTCGTCTCACCCGAGCTGGAGCACTATGCCGCCAATCTCTCCCGGGTCGAGGGCGTGACCTCGGTGTTGTCCGCCTCGGGAGTGTTCGCCGAAGGAACCCGGGTCGCGGCGGTGCCGGACGGGATGAGCACGCCGGCCGGAACCTATCTGCGCGTCGGCACCGAGGCCGACCCGTCGTCGCCGGCGGGCAACGATCTGTTGCACCGGATTCGTGACGTGCCCCCGCCGAGCCCGGCACTCTACGGCGGCGCCGCGGCCGAGAACGCGGATTCGGTGCACGCGTTGACCTCTCGGTTGCCGCTCGCGCTGGGCCTGATCGCCGTGTCGACCCTGCTCGTACTCCTGGCTTTCACCGGCAGCGTGTGGCTTCCGGTCAAGGCGTTGCTGCTGAATACCCTGTCGCTGTCGGCGACATTCGGCGCGATGGTGTGGATTTTTCAGGAAGGTCATCTGTCGGCAATATTCGGTTTCACGCCTACCGGATTTCTGGTTCCGACCATGCCCATTCTCATGTTCTGTCTGGCCTTCGGCGTTTCGATGGATTACGAAGTATTCCTGCTCTCTCGAATTCGTGAGGAATGGATTGTGACCGGAGACAACACCCGGTCGGTCGCGATCGGCGTGGCCCGCACGGCGCGCATTTTCACCGCCGCCGCACTGCTCATGACGATCGCCTTCGCGGGGATGGTGACCTCGCGGGTTTCCTTCATTCAGCTGTTCGGCCTGGGACTGGCGCTCGCGGTGCTCAGCGATGCCACCCTGATCCGCGGCATTCTCGTTCCGGCCCTGATGCGCCTGCTGGGCGCGGCCAACTGGTGGGGGCCGACATGGCTGCGGCGGTTGCCGGCCGGACTCGAGGGCGGGCCGGATCCGGATTCCCGGGCCCGGCCGGGGCCGGATCCCGTTCCCGTACAGAATTGACCGACAGAAAAATGCGCGAGGCGCCGGTGCGTACCGGCGCCTCGCGCATTTGTGTGCGCTCGGAATTCGTTGACCGCTCCGAATCGCACACCATAGGCTGCACGCATCCGGTACAGGTGTCCGGAATTTGGACAACGCCGCGGTTCGTCCCGACGAATTCGGGCACTGTTCACAGCCAGGAGTGACAATGGTCGACATTGCGATAGTAGGTATCGGCTGCCGTTTTCCCGGTGGCATTTCTGATCCGAAAGGTTATTGGGATTTCCTGCTCGGGCGCGGCGACGGAATCGTGGATATTCCGCCGGACCGATGGAGCATCGATAAGTACTACGACCCGGATCCGGACGCACCCGGCCGGATGTACACCCGCCGAGGCGGCTTCCTCACCCAGTCGCTGTGGGACTTCGACGCCGACTTCTTCGGCATCGCCCAGCGCGAAGCCGCGATTCTCGATCCGCAGCAACGGCTGCTGCTGGAGGTCACCTGGGAGGCGCTCGACGACGCCGGGATGGCCGGGCGGGTGTCCGGCGGCCGGGTGGGTGTCTATGTCGGCGGCTTCATCCTCGACAACGCGCTCGGGCGCAGCGGGCCGTTGGTGCGGTCGGCGATCAACAACCACACCGCGATGAGCGCCTCGCACACGCTGCTGTCCAACCGGATCTCCTATCTGCTGGATCTGCACGGGCCGAGCCTGACCGTCGACACCGCGTGCTCGTCGTCGCTGGTGGCCACTCATCTGGCGGTGCGGGCGATTATCGCCGGTGAGTGCGAGACCGCGATCGTCGGCGGCGCCAATGCGATGCTGCAGCCGGAAACCTTCATCTCCATGTGCAAGGGCCGGTTCCTGTCCGTCGACGGCCGCTGCAAGACGTTCGAGGCCGGCGCCGACGGCTACGGCCGGGCCGAAGGGGCCGGCGCGGTGGTGCTCAAGACGGTCGATGCCGCCGCACGCGACAAGGACCGGATCTACGCGGTGATCCGCGCGACCGGCGTCAATCAGGACGGCCGGACTATGGCCATTCCGGTGCCGAATCCCGTTGCCCAGCAACAACTCGCCGCGCAGGTCCGCGAGGAGTCCGGCATCGCGGCCCGCGACATCGGCTATCTGGAGGCACACGGCACCGGCACCGCGGTCGGCGACCCGATCGAGATGAAGGCGCTCGGTCAGGTCTACGGCGCCGTCGACGGGCGGACCGCCGCGGTGCCGGTCGGATCGGTGAAGAGCAACTTCGGCCACACCGAAGCGGCGGCGGGGGTGGCGAGCCTGATCAAGGCCGCGCTGACCCTCCACCACGGCACGGTCGCGCCGCACTTCTCGCTGTCGAATCCCAACCCGGAGATCGCGTTCGACGAATGGCGCCTGCGGGTGCCGCTCGACAGCGAGCCGCTGCCGGGCACCCCCGGGCAGCGTGCGGTCGCGGTCAACGGATTCGGCTACGGCGGCACCAACGCCCACGTGATTCTGACCGAGGCGCCGGCTTCGGCCGCAAGCCCCGAACGACTCGACGTACCGCGGATCGCGCCGCTGTCGGGCCGCTCCGAGGCCGCGGTGCGCCAGACCGCGGCGGAACTGGCCCGAACCCTGCGCGACGACACCGTCGACTCGGTGACGGCGGCGCTGTGGACCCGGCGCGCGCACCATTCGCTGCGCACCGGATTCGTCTACCGCGATGCCGAGGATCTGCGTACTCAGCTGCACGACTTCGCATCCGGTGCGGGTAAGGCGCCCGCCCGCGCGGTCGGCGACGGTTCGGTCGAGCCGGTGTTCGTCTACAGCGGTATGGGCCCGCAGTGGTGGGGGATGGGCCGCGAACTGCTCACCGCCGACACCACCTTCGCCCGCGTGGCCCGCGAGGTCGACGCGGAATTCACCGCGGTGGCGGGGTGGTCGATTCTGTCGGAAATGCTTGCCGGGGAGCAGGATTCGAAGGTCGCGCAGACCGCCGTCGCGCAACCGGCGAACTTCCTGCTGCAGGTGGCGTTGACCGCCGAGCTCGCCGAGTACGGCGTGCGTCCGGCCGTGGTCGTCGGTCACAGTGTCGGAGAGGTCGCCGCGGCGTATGTGTCGGGCGCGTTGTCGCTGCGCGACGCGGTCCTGGTCAGCTATCACCGGTCCCGATTGCAGGCCACCACCGCCGGAACCGGGGGCATGCTCGCGGTCGGCATGCCCGAGGCGGACGTCCGGACCTTGCTGGCCGACAGCCCCGGCATCTCGATCGCGGCGGTGAACAGCCCCAGCGCGGTCACTCTCGCCGGCGACAGCGCCGATCTGGAGATGCTGCGCGATATGCTCTCGGCGACAGGGACTTTCGCGCGCATGCTGCGAGTCGAGGTGCCTTATCACAGCCATCTGATGGATCCGATTCTGGCGGATCTGGCCGACGCGCTGGCGGAGCTGACCCCGGGAGCGGCCACCGTGCCCAGCTATTCGACGGTCACCGCCGACGCGCTCGAGGGCACCGCGTGGACCGGGGCCTACTGGTGCCGCAACGTACGCGAACCCGTACGCTTCGCCGACGCGATATCGAGCCTGCTCGACGCCGGACATCGGGTCTTCGTCGAGGTCGGGCCGCATCCGGTGCTCAGCGGCAATATCCGCGAGCTGCTGATCCACCGCGGTGTGGTCGGCGCGGCGGTGAGCACGCTCTCGCGCGACCGCGACGACCGCCGCCACATCCTGCAGGCGGTGACGGACCTGTATGTCGCCGGTTCCCTCGACGGCACCAGGGTCCCCGGACATCCGGAGGCGGCGCGGTCGCCGTATGTCGCGCTGCCGAGCTACCCGTGGCAGCGCAAGCGGCTGTGGCACGACGAGCCGATCACGACGCGCGACAAACTCGGCGCCGCGAACAGCCCCGCGCTGCTGGGCGAGACCACGGTCGGCGCCGGATCGGAATGGGAAGTGCAGCTGTCGGTGTCGCGACTGCCGTGGCTTCCGGATCATGTCGTCGACGGCCATGTGGTGCTGCCCGGCGCGGCCTACCTCGACGCGGCCCTCAGCGCGGCGGCCGAGCGGACGGGCCGCAGCCGGATCGGGCTCGAGGACATCGAATTCGTCGCACCGCTGGTGATCGACGAACACGACGTCCCCGTCCTGCGCGTCACGGTGGAGGAGAGCACGCGGCGTTTCGCCGTCCACTCCCGCCCGGCCTCGGCCGAGGTCTGGACCCGCAACGCGGTCGGACGGCTCGTCGAAACCGATTTCGACACGGCGGTCGAACCGTTCGGCGCGCCCGAGGGAGCGGCCGTGGTGGCCGGCGCCGACCTGTACACGGGCCTGGCCGCGCGCGGTCTCGACTACGGCCCGGCGTTCCAGCGCATCGTCTCCGCGGTCATCGGCGGCGATACCGTGCTGGCCAGCGTCACCGGCGATGCGCCCGCGAATCCGGACCACCCGCACCTGGCTCATCCCGCGGTGGTGGACGCGGCGTTGCAGTGCGTCGCCGCGCTGGCCGCCGACAGCGGTCCCGACGCGGGCGCGATCGTCCCCGCAGCCATCGGCAGCGTCCGCCTGCTGGCCCCGCTGCCGCAGCGGCCCCGGGTGGTCGTCACCCGGCGCGGCACCGATCCCTTGCGCGCCGATATCGCCATCCTCGACGAGGACGGCGCGGTGTCGATGCGGATGACCGGGGTGGAGTTCCGCCCGGTGTCGGTGCGGCCCGATGTGGTCCATCAACTGGGTGGGGTGTTCTACCAGCAGGTGTGGGAAGAGGTCGACTACGGCGAGTTGCCTTCGGCGACAGCAGGATTGGTCGTCATCGGCATCGGCGCCGATACCGCCGAACGGGTCGCCGCCCTGGCCGGCGCGGACTCGGCGACGAGTGTGGTGCTCGCCGATGTCGACGAGATCGACGAGGAGCGGCTGCGTGCGGCGCTCACCTCGGCAACCGGTCCCCGGCACGTCGCCGTGGTGGCCTGCGGTGATGCGCCCGCCGACGGCACCGTCTACGCCCTCGCGCGGATCGCGGCGGTAGTGGAAGCGCTGCTCGCCGAGGACGATTCGACCGATCTGCGGTGCGTGGTGATCACCGAGCACGCCCTGTGCACGCCGTCCGACACGGCCACTCATCCCGAACACGGGGCGCTGGTCGGGGCGCGACGGGCGCTGCTCAACGAGCAGCCGGCGGCCGGATGGCGTCTGCTGGACCTCGACGGGGCGGGCTGGGACGACTGCCGCGCACTGGTTGTCGCCGACGACATCGGTGACGAGATCGCGGTGCGCGCGGGCACCCCCTGGGCCGTGCGGATCGCGCAGAATCTGGACGATTATCTGCGGCAGCGTGATACTGCCCGGCCGCTCACCGATCCGGAAGCCGGATTCGAGGCCGAGATTCCGCGTTCGCGGCTGCTGTCGGATCTCGCGTTGCGCGAATCCCCGCGGCGCGCGCCCGGACCGCGCGAGGTCGAACTGCGGATGGATGCCGTCGGTCTCAACTACAAGGACGCGATGAAGGTCCTGGGCGTGCTGACCGAGAAGGAACTCGGCGACACCTACTTCGCCATGACCGTCGGTATGGAGGGCTCGGGTGTGGTGACCCGGGTCGGGGCGGATGTCGACGAGGTTGCCGTGGGTGACCGGATGATGGTGTGCGCGGGCGACATCCTGCGCCGCTATGTGACGATGCCGGTCGACGCGGGCGCCTCGCTCCCGCATCGGCTCGATCCCGGCGAGAGCTACGATCCGCTCACCTGTGGTTCCGGATTGCCTTATCTGACAGCGGATTTCGGTCTGCGGACGCTGGCGCGGCTGCAACCCGGTGAGACCGTGCTCGTGCACGGTGCGGCCGGCGGCATGGGAATGGCCGCGGTGCAGGTCGCCCAGCACATCGGCGCCCGCGTCATCGGCACCGCCAGTACGGAATCGCGACGCGATCAGGTGCGGCAGCTGGGCGTCGACGATGTCCTGAACTCGCGGTCCGCGGGGTTCGCCGACGAGATCGCGGCCTTGACCGGTGGCCGTGGCGTCGATGTGGTCTACAGCTCCGCGCCGGGTGAGATCCTGCGCCAGAACTTCCGGGTCGCAGCGGAATTCGGCCGGATCGTCGATATCGGCAAGGCCGACATCTACGGCGGCGGTGTGATCGACCTGGCCCCGTTCGACCGCAACCTGACCTTCTTCGCGGTGGATATGGACCGGGCGCTGGCCCACGATCCGGAAATTCTGCGGGCGCCGCTGCGGATCGCGCAGCAGCGGCTGCAGGACGGCACCTACCGCTACCTGCCCTATACGGCGTATCCGGCCTCGGAGTTGCCGGCCGCGTTCGAAAGTGTCGCGCGCTCACAGCATGTGGGTCGCGTGGTGATCGATATGCGGGAGCAGGAGCCCGCGGTGCGGCCACCACTCGGGCATCCGGTGATCGACCCGGACGGGGTCTATCTGGTCACCGGTGGATTCGGCGGATTCGGTCTGGCCACCGCTCGCTGGCTGGCCCGCTCGGGAGCACGGCGGCTGGTACTGGTGGGCCGGCACGGCGCCGTCACGCCGCAGGCCGTCGCCCAGGTGGCGGCGTTCACCGAGGCGGGCATCGAGGTGGTCGAGGAACGCCTGGACATCGCCGACTACGCCGCGACCGTCGCACTGCTGCAACGGATTCGGAGCACCGCGCCGCTGCGGGGCATCTTCCACGCCGCCGGTGTCGTGGACAATCTGCCGATTCCGCAGATCACGCGCGACTCGCTGAGCGGATTGTTCACCAAGGTGCGCGGCGCCTACAACCTCGACCGCGCACTCACCGCGACCGGGATCGAGCCCGACATGTTCGTGCTCTACTCCTCGATCAGCGCGCTGGGCTGCATCACACCGCAGGTCGGCTATGCGGCGGCCAATGCCGCACTCGACGGTCTGGCCGCGAGCCGGCGTGGACGTGGTGCCGCGGCGCTGTCGGTGAACTGGGGCTTCATGGCCGGTGGCGGTATGGCCGACGGCAGTGAGGCGCTCGTCGGGTACGTCAAGATGCTGGGCTTTCGCCCGATCGATATGGATCGCGCGACGGCGCTGCTCGCGGAATGCCTCGCGCTGGACACCGCGCAGGTCGCGGTCGCCGATATCGACTGGGGTGTGTGGGCGAGCGGCGCCCGGCCCTCGGTCGAGACCCGGCGCTTCCGGCAGCTGCTGGCCGATGCCGGTGTCGGCGGTGAAGGGCAGGGCAGTCTGCGTGGCGAGGTGATGGCATTGCCGCCCGAGCAGCGCGCCGATTTCGCGGCCCGCCAGCTCGCCGAGCAGTTGGCAGTGGTGCTGGGCGTCGCCGTCGAGACGGTCGATATCGACGAACCGGTCACCAATGTGGGAATGGATTCGCTCATGGCCATGGAATTCGGCGCTCGTGCCGAGAAGTCACTGGAAGTGAAGATCTCCGCGCTGGAGCTCAGTCGCGGACTGTCGTTGCGCGGCATCGCGGCCCGGGTGGTCGAGCGGTTCGGCGAAAGCTCCGCGAGCGAACCGGTGGCCATCGTCGCCGCCGGTCCGGCCGACGATCCCGACGACGAGGCGGATGCGGCATGAGTACCGGACAGATCGCCTATCCCGATATCGATACGGTGCTCGGAGATCGGACCGGCCGATTCTTCGGTGAAGGCTACAAGCGCATCGGCCACGAGATCTTCGACATCACCGTCGAGCCGCGGCCGACGGGGCCGGCACTGACCGCCGTCGCCGGGGTGCGCTACCCGCTGGACTGGTCGCAGAAGAGCACCCGGGTGCTCACCCCGCACCTGAGCAGCATCGACTGTTCGATCTTCGGCTACCGGCTGCTGGCGGTGATCCTGCGCGAGTGCGGTCTGAGCGATGCCGACATCAGCCGGTGCTGGATGCCGTTCGTGCAATTCAGCAGCGGCACGGTCGCCACCGAGAACCTGGACCGGTTCCCGATCGAGGCGGCCGTCACGGGCAGTACGGCGAATACCTTGACCATTTCCGGATCATTCGGCAGCACAATGGAATTGGAGGCCGTTGTCGCGCTGCCCACCCCACCCCGGTTCCCGGCGCCGGGTCCGGCGCGGACGGTGGCCGAGCCGGTGGGCGGCTACTCGCACGGTCCGGTCTACGGGCGCAGCCAGTACCTGCGCGATATCCGCCTCGACGGCGAGGGGACGAGCGCGAGTGCGGAATTCGCTCTCTCGCTGGGGGATTCGGACGCGTCCGGCACCGGAGTCGCCGATTTCTACCAGCCCTCGATCACCTTGGTCGACGCCACGGTGATCCTGGCGCAACTGTCGCAGGTCGTGCTGTACGAGCTGGACAATATCGCCCGCAAGGACAGTGAGACGTTGTGGATGCGCCGGATGACCGCGCGGGCGGAGGCGCCCCCGCCGCCGTACACGCCGGGTTCGGCGACCACGCGGATGGCGCGCTCGATGGTTCTGGGATTCGGCGGGGGTAAATGGCGGATCTCGAATTGGGAGTCGGAATTCGCCGGCTGCTCGATCCGCTACGACCTCGCCCACCAGCTACCGGCCTGATCTCGAAAAAACCTCTCTCGAAAGGCTTTCCATGTCCGGAACAAACTATCGGCGCATCGTCGTCTCCGGCACGTACTCCACCGGTAAGACGACCACGTCCACCGCGCTGGCGCTGCTCACCGGCATCCCACGGGTCGACGCCTCCTCGGCGCGCGAGGTGGTGACCGAATTCTTCCCCGGGATGCGCTTCCAGGATCTGAACACCACCGAACTGATGGCGCTGGGCTTTCGCCGCCTGGAGTTGCGCATCGAGGCCGAGACGTTGCTCGAGGCGCAGGGCAACGGTTTCATCGCCGACGGATCGGTGCTCAACGAATGGGTCTACGGTGCGACCCGCCTGATCACCGGCCCGAATCCGGGGTCCACCCGCTTCCACAAGATCGTCAAGAACACCGTGACCCTGCCGGGCCGCCCGTTCTTCCGGCGCTACCTGGACGCCTACGGCGAGATGGCGCGCCAGCGCGCCCGCAAGGGCTACGACATCTTCTTCCACCTTCCGGTGGAGGTGCCGATGGATCCCGACGGACATCGTCCGGTGGACGAGCGCTACCGTGCGATCTCCGACAGCAAACTGCTGCACACCATCAGCGAGCTGGGGGCGCCCGTGGTGACCGTGCGCGGCACACCCGAACAACGGCTCGAGCAGATCGTGAAGGTGCTCGACATTCCGACCGTCATGGATATCGATGTGGCGGTGAAGGAGGCGGTCGAGTTCGTCCGCACCAGCCGGGAACGGGTCCAGGAGATGATCATCTCCCAGGCGCAACCGCACACCCTGGGACGTAAGCTCCGCTTCGCCGTGCGGGTGTAGCGCGTCGGACCCCGCGGCCGGCTCGCATCGGTGCGAGCCGGCCGCGGCGCTGTGTCGCGTCCGTCAGCGCAGCGACCAGGGCGCGGCCGCTTTCTTCTCGGCCCACCGATGCGGATCGCATTCGAGTTCGGCGCGATCCCACCGGCCCAATTCGGCTGCGGCCGCATATGTTTCGCGCAGAAAGGCCGCGACCACGGCGTTCGGATCATCCGCCGTCCGCACGGTCTCGTACGGAAGGACGAATTCCCCCAGCGCGGCGTCGTAGCCCGCCCCCGGCACCTGCAGCTGCCGCTCGCGGTAGCCCTCGGGTTCGGGATATGCGTAGGCGTAGAACGCGCCTTCCTCGCCGCCGCCGGGCCAGAATCCGCAGCTGCTGAGTTCGTGGGAATACCCCTCCACCATGACCCAATCGGCACAGTGCGGCGCACCGCCGCCGTGTTCCGGCGCGGTTCGCCCCGAAAACCGGGTATAGGCGAGATCCATTGCGCCCCAGAAGAAATGCACCGGACTGGACTTGCCGACATATCCCGACCGGAATTCGCCGAGCGCGCGATTCGCATGCACGAGCTGGCGCCAGAACGCCCGCGCGGACTCCGGATCGTAGGAGGCGTGCCGGGTGTCCTCGGCGAACGGGATGGACGGATCGACCTCGTTCGGCCGCCCCTGAATCCGCGTCCGCAACCCGAGCTCGTCGAGCGCCTGCATGGTTTCGGCGTAGAACTGCGCCACGGTTTTCGGTGCGAGCGCCACACTGCGCATATCGCCGGTGTCGGCGCGGATCACCAACCGATCCGCGAGAAAGTCGAATTCGATATCGAACAGCCGATCACCGTAAGGAATCGCCGGCGTCATCAGCCCCCGCGGGCTCACGAAAAGCGTGACCTGCCACCAGTGATTCAACAACGGAGCATGCGCGAGCCGAACCTTCCCCACGATCTGCATCCACATATGCAGGGTTTCCCGCGTCTGCGCCCACTCCGCAACCCGCAACCGCGGCCACGCGGTGGAATTCGTCTCCGACATATCGATGGTCCCTTCGTTGTCGATGTCGATTCGAGTCACGGATTGCGAGGAGATTCCGCCGCTACCGCGGGAAGGGTCCGTAGCGCCCAGCTACGAAACGACGTCCACTCGACCTCGGGCGTCGCGCGATGCAGAGCCTCGATGTCGACGCGGTAGCCGCCGGCGTCGAGGAATGCCCACATGGCGTGCATATCCGGATTGCCGATGGCCTCGAGCGACGTCTGCCGATGGACGACGGGCCGGCCCAGCGCGTCACCGATGTCGGCGGCCATGTCGGCGGGTGTGGGGGCGTCGCCGGCCAGTTCGACGCGCTCGCCGAGATAGCGGTCCGGCTCGCGCAGTACATGAGCGACGAACTGCCCGAGATCTTCTCGCGCAAGCTGCTGAAGCGGGCGATCGGAAGGTATGGGTAGCTCCAGCACGCCGTCGAGAAGCTCCCGGCGGCCACCGAGCGCGTTGTCGAAGAAATATGTCGGTGCGACGACGGTCGCCGGCAGACCACTGGCCGTGAGTTCCTGCTCGATCACCGCTTTGCTCTCGAAATGCGGAATCATCGTGTTCTGGTCCGCCGACGCCACGGAACTGAACACCAGATGCGGCACCCCCGCATCGCCGGCCGCCCCGATGATCGCCCGCCCCTGCCGGACCTCCGCATCCACACCCGTCTCGAACGGTGTGGTCAGGGCGAACACGCCCGCGACATTCGCCATCGCCGCCGCGAGCGCGGCCCGGTCGTCCAGCGATCCGCTTACGAGTTCCGCGCCGCGCTCATCGAGCTGCTGCGCCCTACGACCCTGCGGATCGCGCACCATCGCGCGCACCGCCACCCCGCGCGACAGCAATGCGTCGGCAACGGCGCCGCCTTGTCCCCCCGTAGCTCCGAGTACCAATACTGGCGGATGTGTCACCGCACTCCAATCCGGTCGATTGGTCAGAAGTACCGACAGGCTACGTCAGCGCAATCGAGAGTGACGCGACCTACACCACCGGCGCCGAACGTGTGGTGGACGGTGGGGGGCACCGAGTTGTGACATCCGGCCGCTCGAGCGCTTCGGCAGTCATCCCAGGAATCCGCCGTCGGCGTGCACCACAGTTCCGGTGACGGCGGCGGATTCGGGGGTGCACAGCCATGCGATGGCGGCGGCGACCTCGTCCGGCTCGAGGATGCGGTCGAGGAGTTGGTGAGAGGCGAATTCCTCGACGGTGTCGAGGTGGTAGATGCGGGCGGTTTCGGTGAGCAGGGCGGTGCGGGTGGAGCCAGGGGAGACGGCGGTGGCGGTGATGCCGGTTCCGCGCAGGTCGTGAGCGAGTCCCTTGATCAGACCGACGACGGCGTGTTTGGCCGCGTTGTAGCCGGAGAGATGCCACATGCCGTGATGGGCGGCGGCGGAGGCGAGGGCGATGAAGCGGCCGGTGCGAGGTTCGGGGCGAGCGAGCATCGCGGGGATGGCGACCCTCGCGAGGTTGGCGATGCCGTGGACGCCGATGTCGAACATGGGCTCCCAGTCGGAGTGGGTGGTTTCCCACAACGGCCGGCCGCCGGTCATGACGGCCGCGGCGGCGACGGCCGCGTCGAGCCGGCCGAACCTGTGCAGCGCGATTTCGACTGCGCCGCCGAGGCTTTCGACGTCGCGCACATCCGCTTCGACATCGACGACCGTCCCCGCGTGCGCGGCGGCCACCGCCGCGAGCTGGTCGCGGGTGCCGAGCGGGTAGCCGAGAGCGGGATCGTCGCGGCAGATGTCGACGGCCACGACGCGCCAGCCCGCGGCGGCGAGCTGGTGCACGGTGGCGGCGCCGATGCCCCGGGCGGCGCCGGTGACGATGGCGACCGGGGCGGGGGCCACTACATGCCTCGGGTGAAGCCGTCGGGGACGATGACGTCGTCGGGGGTGAGGTCGTGGATGGAAGCGTGGCCGAGTCCGTAGAGGGCGGAGTCGATGCCTTGGCGGATGACCTCGAGGACGTTGTGGACGCCGCGGTCGCCGGCGGCGGCCATGCCCCACAGGTAAGGGCGGCCGATCATGACCGCGTCGGCGCCGAGGGCGAGTGCCTTGACGACGTCGCTGCCGCGCCGGATTCCGCCGTCGAGCAGGATTTCGACCTGTCCGCCGACGGCCTGAACCACGCTGGGCAGCATGCGGATCGCGGCCGGGGTGGTGTCGAGGTTGTTGCCGCCGTGGTTGGAGACGGAGATGGCGGTGGCGCCGATGTCGACGGCGCGTTTGGCGTCGTCGGGGCGGCCGATGCCCTTGATGAGGAACGGGCCGTCCCATTGCTGTCGCAGCCAGGCCAGGTCGTCCCAGGTGACCGGTGGGGTGCCCATCCATTCGCCGTAGGCGCCGAAGAAGGTCGGGCCCTGCTGCCCGCGCGGGACGAGGTTGGGGGTGGTGAGGTCGGGGAGTTTGCCGGAGCGGGCGAAGCGCAGCAGCCAGCCGGGTTTGGTGACGACCTGGGGTGTGAATCGCACCGCGGTCTTCAGGTCGATCTTCTCCGGCAGTGGCGGGCTGCCCCAGTCGCGGGCGGTGGCGAACACCCAGTCGAGTGTGACGATGATGCCTTTGGCGCCGGCTTCTCGGGCGCGGTCGAGGCGGGCGACCATGTCGTCTTTGCTTCCGAGCCAATAGATTTGGAAGAAGGTCTTGTCGTTGGCGGCGATGACCTCCTCGATCGGTTTGGAGCCGAACGACGACAGGCCGAGCGCTGTGCCCGACATCGCGGCCCCGCGTGCGACGCCGACCTCTCCCGCGGGGTCGACCGCTTGGACGCCGGTGGGGGAGCAGATCACCGGCATCGAAATGCCTTGTCCGAGAACGGTGGTGCTCAGGTCGCGGGTGGCGGGCAGGTCGGCGATGTGCGGGCGCAGGCCGAGTTCGGTGAAGGCGGCGGCGTTGTCGTCGAGGGTGGCGCCGGCTTCGGAGCCGGCGAGCAGGGCCAGGTAGACGGCCTTGGGGACGCGCTTCTTCGCGCGGCGCTGGGCCTCGGCGACCGATTCGAACCAGTCACGGGTGCTTGCCATGAGAATCCTTGTGCTGAAAGTGGTCTCGCCGCCCGGACGGTGTGTGCCCGGAGGTCGGCGATCGGTTGGTCAGGTGAGCCCGGCGAGTGGGCTGGTGTCGCATGCCCGGTCGGGCGCGGTGGTCCGGCTACGCGTGGGGATGCCGAGGGCGACCGTGCGCCGCGGCGCACTACGGGAGTGGTTCTTGTCCGGTTGGGGTTTCGCGCCGACGCCGGCCAGGGCGAGTTCGGCGTTGCCCTTGACGCATTCGGGGTCGGGCCCGTCCAAAGGCAGTCCGGTGAAGAATTTGGCGGCCATGCATCCGCCCTGGCAGGCGTCGTAGGCCGAACACGACGTGCACGCGCCACCGGTCTGTGGTTGCCGCAGCCGCTCGAACAGATCCGATGTGCGCCAGACCTTTTCGAATCCACCGGTGTCGCGGACGTTGCCCGCGAGGAATTCGTCGTGGATGGCGAACGGGCAGGCGTAGACGTCGCCGACCGGGTCGACCAGGCACACCACGCGGCCCGCGCCGCACAGGTTCAGTCCGGCGATCGGGGTGGAGCCCAGGGCGTTGAGGTGGAAGAACGAGTCGCCGGTGAGCACGCCTTCGCCGTGGGCGACGAGCCAGTCGTAGATCTGCAACTGCTGGTCGGTGGTCGGGTGCAGCTCGTTCCATACGTCGGCGCCGCGTCCGGACGGGCGCAGCCGGGTGATGCGCAGCTGGGCGCCGAACCGGTCGGCGATGGCCTTGAACTCGTCGAGCTGATCCACGTTGTGGCGGGTCATCACGACCGAGATCTTGAAGTTCTCGAACCCGGCGTCGGCCAGGTTGCCCATGGCCCGCATCGCGGTGTCGAAGGATCCGGGACCGCGGACCGCGTCGTTGACCTCGGCGGTGGCGCCGTCGATGGAGATCTGCACATCCACGTAGTCGGTGGCCGCCAGCTGCCGGGCCCGCTCGGGGGTGAGCCGAATCCCGTTGGTGGAGAACTTGACTCCCACATGATGGGCGACCGCGTAGTCGAGCAGTTCCCAGAAGTCGCTGCGGACGGTGGGTTCGCCGCCGCCGATGTTGACGTAGAAGACCTGCATGCGTTCGAGGTCGTCGATGAACGCCTTGCATTCGGCGGTCGACAGCTCGCGCGGGTCGCGGCGGCCCGACGACGACAGGCAGTGCTCACACGCGAGGTTGCAGGCGTAGGTGAGTTCCCACGTCAGGCAGATCGGGGCGTCGAGACCGTGTTTGAAATGTTCGACCAGTTTCATCGGTGATCCTGTTCCTCGGCACCGGCGGGGCGCGGGACTATGGTGCCCGCCTGCAGCAGACCGGCGAGCGCCTTCACATAGCTGGGACGTTCGGTCTCGGCCACCCCCGCGGCCGCCAGCGCGGCGGCCGCGTCGGGCTGCTCGGCCAGTCCCTGTACGACCGCCACCAGCTGCTTCGTTTTCAGAAACGACAGCCGCCGGGTGGTGAAGTCGTAGACCAGCGCTCCGAACGGCTCGGGCCGCAGCGAGATCGAGGGCGCGAGCCGATAGGAGCCGGCCGGATCGAAGCCGTCAGTAGACACCGCACATGCCATCGATCGAGACATCCTCGACGAGCAGGTCGTCTTCGACGAGCGCGTCCTCGGCGGGGACTACTGTCTGGCTGGTGATGGGTTCGTTCATGACCGCTCCTAGGGGATGGGATCGGGGTAACGGGTGTGAGGCACAGCATAATGTCACCGAGTGACAAAATGGAAGGGGTGACGGCGGAAAAACCCGTCACGCCTCGCGTCAGGGCGGGGCGCAAGCCCTCTACCAGCGCGGACGAGTTGGAACGAGTCGCATTCGAATTGTTCGAACAGCGCGGGTTCGACGACACCACCGTCGAGGACATCGCGGCCGCCGTCGGTGTCAGTAAGCGGACCTTCTTCCGCTACTTCGAATCGAAGAACGACGTCGTGTGGGGCAATTTCAGCGACCAGCTGCAGGCGATGCGCGATCTGTTCGACCGGTGTCCGCCCGAACAGCCGGTCGCCGACGCGGTCCGCAGTGTGGTGGTCGAGTTCAACCGCTTCGACCCGGCTCAGGTGCCCTGGCACCGCAAGCGCATGGAGTTGATCCTGAAAGTGCCCGCGCTGCAGGCGCATTCGACGCTGCGCTATCAGGAGTGGCGCAACGTGGTCGCCGAGTTCGTGGCGGCCCGGCTGGGTGTCGGCACTCGTGACCTGCTCGCTCAGGTCGCGGGACACTGTGCCCTCGGTGTCGCGATCGCCGGATACGAACATTGGCTCGACCATCCCGATCAGGAACTCACCGATATCCTCGACCGCGCGCTGCGGAGCTGGGGTTCCGGATTCGGCGCCCAGGCGGTGACCGCGGAGGGGTAGGGACTACGTAGGAACGCGCTGCGTAGGAAAAGTACGTAGTTCTACGGTGGTCGATCGCCCGAGTGGAAGGAAGGCTGGACCGAAGTCAGGCCGGCACTACCGCTCGGGGACGAAGATGAACGCAGAGAATCGGCAGCGGCGCTGCGGTGGCAGCGCGACCTCGGCCCTCCCGGCGCCGTGCTGAGGCCCGGCAGGGGAGGCGACGCCGCGCACAACGATGTGCACGTGCGTATCTGGCTGGGTGGCACGGCCTTCGATTACCGGACCGCCGCCGCGGCGGTGGACAACATCGTCCGGGACTGGCGGCGCAAGCGCTGGTGCACGCTCGAATTCGTTCTCGGCACGATCGACGGGCGTCTCCCGGAGACCCGCTTGCCGAACGAGCGGCTATTCCTCGGACCGTAAATCGGAATTACGCGCATGACATCTCCGGTATCGCGGCTCGTGGTGTCCTTCGCGGAATCGGTCGTATCGGAAGGTTATGCTCGGAGCCTGCCGGAATTCACGGCGAGTGCCGGACAGCAAAGGCGCTGTTCAGTAGTATCGACAAGGTGTGGTACAACGGTTTTCCGCACAGCGTGGGCCGTAACAGGTCACTCCGCGTGACATCGTCGTGCGCAGGAGTGAAACAATGCTCGCCGGGGCAGCGTCCCCGGGTCGGACACAATGCCGACACAAGCTTCCGAAACCGTGGCGTGGCGGGGGGATCGACCCGCTCGACAAAACGCCTTCCACTTTAATACGGACAAATCGCTCGTAGTTCCTACCCATCCGACAGGGCCTTCGTATGCCTTGTGCGAGTGGGGTTTTCGGGCCGCCCGGCGGTCGGGTGGCACGTCGTCATGGTACGGCGATGAGTTGTCTCATCAGTGCTCGCCAAGCTCGGTGAGAGGGGGTCCTCAGCTACGCAGGGCAGGCACGCGGTCTCGATAATGTCTCCAATCGCACGGTGGCCTCTCCTCGTTTCCGATCGGGGTGACGTCCCGTGCGCTGAATCGCGCGTAAAAAACGGGTTACGGACGCTCGTGTCGACTCGGCGAATGTCCACTCGGGAATCCGGCAGCTCGGGGAATCGCAAATGTAATTGCATTCGCAATCAAATGCTACAGGAACGGGGAATTCCGCGCACGGAAACAGAGGTGGGTGTGCGCTGCTCCGTGTCTCGGAATTCGAGGAGGGGTTAGACGATGAGTCCGGATTCAGCCATGCCGTCAGACCGAAATCCTGATCTGATTCCGCTTTCCAGAGCGCAATACGGAATGTGGCTGGCGGACAACCTGCCCGGCGGACCGAACGTCAACATTGCCCACTACGTCGAGATCGAGGGGCACATCGACTACGCCGCCTTCAGCAAGGCGATGAACGACGCCGGCCACGAGACCGAATCGATGGTCGTCCGGGTGGTCGAAGTCGGCGGTCGTCCGTATCAGTACGTGGACCGCGGCCTCGTCTACGACGAGCCGCTGCTGGATCTGACCGCGGCCGCCGACCCCTACGCGGCGGCGATGGACTGGATGCGCCGCGATTACGGCACCAAGGCCGTCGACATGGCCCGGGACCGGCTCGTCGCGACGAAACTCATCCGGGTCGGTGCGGACCGGTATCTGTGGTACGCGCGTGCTCATCACCTCGTGATCGACGGCTACGGCGCGTTCAACCTGCTCAACCGCGCGGCCGAACACTACAACGCACTGATCGAGGGCCGCTCGCCGACGCCGCTGGCAGCACCCCGGCTGACCGAGATCATCACCGCGGAGCACGACTATCGGACGAGTCGGCGATTCGAAACCGACCGGGCGTACTGGCTGGACAAGGCGGCCGGCCTGCCGCCGGCCACGAGTTTGGCGGGGCGCTGCGCCAAGTGGAGCGAGGACGACCGCTACGCCGGGCGCACGTTGCCGTCGCCGCTGACCGAGCGGATCGACCGGTTCGCCGGCGAGCTGAACGCCTCCGCGGCGCAGGTGGTGGTGGCCGCGTTCGCCGCCTTCCTAGCGCGCATGACCGGTACCGACGAGGTCGTCCTGTCGCTTCCGGTATCCGGGCGGGTGACCAGGCGACTGCGCAATGCCGCCGCGATGCTGGCCAATATGGTGCCGATCCGGTTCACCGCGGACCCGGCGACGACGGTGGCGGACCTGATCGGCGAATCGGTGTCCGAACTCGTCCTGGCCATGCGGCATCAGCTCTACCGGTTCGAGGATCTTCGCCGCGAGTCCGATGCCGTCGACGCGGCGGCCACCTCGTTCGGCCCGATCGTCAACATCCTGTTCTTCGATTCCGAGATCCGCCTCGGCGACGCGATCGGACGCTACCGCGCACTGACCTCCGGCGCGCTGGACGATCTGCAGCTCAACATGTACCGCTCCGGCGCCGACGCGCCGCTGTCGGTCGAACTGCACGGCAATGCCAACCTGTACGGCCAGGACGAACTCGACGCCCACGCCGGCCGATTCGCCGACTTCCTCGACCGTATGACGAACTCGCCCGCCGATGCCCGGCTGATCGACATTCCGCTGGTCGATCCGGCCGAGCAGCGGCGAGTGCTGGGCGAACTCGCGGGCCACGACGGGGCGCCCACGTCGGCGACGCTCGTCGACCTCCTCGCGCGGCAGGCCGCGTCGTCGGCATCCGCCGTCGCCGTCGACGACGGGACGACCACCCTGACCTATCGCCAACTCGACGAGCGCTCCAACCGATTCGCGCGCAGGCTCATCGCACTCGGAGCCGGGCCGGAAACGCTGGTGGCCATCGCCCTGCCACGGGATGCCGATCTGATCGTCGCCGCACTGGCGGTCGTGAAGTCCGGCGCCGGCTACCTGCCGCTGGACCGGGCGCATCCGCTCGAGCGGCTCGACTACGTGCTCGGCGACGCCGAACCGGTCGCACTGGTGACGAACCGGAGCATGTGCGACCGCCTGCCGGAAACGAGCCGCGTGGTGTTGTTCGACGACGACATCACCGAGAGCGGCGAGCCGATCACGGATGCGGAACGTACCCGTCCGCTGCGTCCCGACAACGTCGCCTACGTCATCTACACCTCGGGATCGACGGGGCGGCCGAAGGGCGTGTCGGTCACTCATCGCGCGGTCGCCGGCTACCTGACCGACGCGACGGCCGAGATCGGGGTAGGCGCCGATGACGTGTGGACGCTGTTCCATTCGTTCGCATTCGACTATTCGGTCTGGGAGATCTTCGGTGCGCTGGTCACCGGTGGCCGGATCGTGGTGGTCGACGGTCCCGTCACGCGCTCACCGGACGAGATGGTCCGTCTCGTCGCGCGGAACAAGGTGAGTGTTCTCAGTCAGACACCGTCGGCGTTCCATCAGTTCGCGGCCGCGCGACAGCGCTACGCCGACGCCGGGCAACCGGACGGTGAGCTCGCGCTGCGCCTCGTCGTCCTCTCGGGGGAAGCGCTGGACCCCGCGAGTCTGTCCGACTGGTACGCCGGCAATCCCGGCCTGCCGGTGCTGGCCAACAGCTACGGCATCACCGAAACAACGGTCTTCGTCACCTACACTCCGCTGGCGCCCGACCGCGCCGTGCCGGGCGCCCCCAGCGTCATCGGCCCGCCGCTGCCGGGTTTGCGCGTGTACGTCCTGGACGAACGCCTGCGGCCGGTGCCACTGGGTGCCTGGGGTGAAATCTATGTCGCCGGAACGCGACTCGCCCGCGGCTATATCGGCCGCCCGGGGCTGACCGCGGGACGCTTCGTCGCCGACCCGTTCGGCGCGCCGGGTTCGCGGCTCTATCGCAGTGGTGATGTCGCGCGCCGAAACATCCACGGCGAGTTGGAATATCGAGGCCGGGCCGATCGGCAGGTGCAGCTGCGCGGCTTCCGGATCGAACTCGACGAGATCCGCGCCGCGCTACTGAGCCACGGTTCGGTGGCGGCGGCGGTCGTCGTCGTCCATCTGCCCGGCACCGACGCGGCCCGGCTGATGGCCTACGTGGTGCCGGCCACCGGCGCGGACTGCACGGCCGAGGAGTTGCGCACCCACGTCCGCTCGATTCTGCCGGACTACATGGTCCCCGCCCACGTCGTCGTCCTCGACGCACTGCCGCTGACCGTCAACGGCAAGGTGGACTATCGCGCCCTGCCCGAACCGGCACCGGATTCGGCGGCGGCCTACGTGGCGCCGCGCACGGCCGTCGAGGAGACCATCACCGATGTCTTCGCCGAGGTCCTGGGCGTCGCCCGGGTGGGTGTGCTGGCCAACTTCTTCGAGCTGGGCGGTAACTCGCTGACCGCCACCGGCGCCGCGGTGCGGATCGCCGAACTGACCCGGTGTGAGGTGTCGGTGCGCGAGCTGTTCGAGAAGCCGACCGCGGCCGAGCTCGCCGCCCATATCGACGGCGCCCGCCGGTCAGCACGGCCCGCGCTGCGGCCACAGCCGCGCGTCGACCCGCTTCCGCTCGCGCCCGCGCAGACCCGGATCTGGCTGATCAATCAGATCGAGCCCGAATCGGCGGCATACAACATTCCGCTGGTGCTGCGGCTGTCCGGACAACTCGACACCGTCGCCCTGCGCGCCGCGCTGGCCGACGTGATCGAACGGCACGAATCCCTGCGCACCGTGTATCCGGCCGTGAACGGCCGAGGGACACAGGTGATTCTGCCGTCCGAGGAGGTCGCCGCGGAATGGGATGTGACGCCGCGCCGCATCTCCGCCGACGAACTCGACCACCGGATCGGCGAGCTGGTGTCGACCGGAACCGATGTGCGCCACCGGCCGCCGATCCGCGTCGCACTGCTCGCCACCACCGATCACCGGCACGTCCTGGTGGTCGTGCTGCACCACATCTGCTGCGACGGGTCGTCGCTGCCGCCCCTGGCGGCCGATTTCGCCGCCGCCTACCGAGCGCGGGCGCAGGGGCACGCTCCCGACTGGGAACCGCTGCCGGTGCAGTACGCCGACTACAGCATCCGCCAGCGCATGCTGCTGGGTGACGACAGTGATCCCGACTCGCTCGCCGCGCGTCAATTGCACTACTGGACAGAGCAATTGGCGGGAATGGCGCGACCGCTGGAACTGCCGGTCGACCACCGGCGGCCGGAAGGCCGGTCCCTGCTCGCCGAGGTCGTCGACACCGCGATCACCGCCGAGACCTACGCCGGGATCGAGCGGCTGGCTCGCTCGGCGAGGGCCACCACCTTCATGGTCGTGCACGCCGCGCTGGCCGTGTTGCTGGCCCGGCTGTCGGATTCGACCGATATCACCGTCGGCACTCCGGTCGCGGGCCGTGGCGAACGCGCGCTGGAACCGCTGATCGGCATGTTCGTCAACACCGTGCCGCTGCGGACGCGAGTGCGTGACGACGAAACCTTCGCCGACTTCCTGGCGCGGGTCCAGGACATCGATGTCGACGCGTTCGCCCACAGCGACCTGCCCTACGAACGGGTCGCCGACGCGATCGAGCCGATGTCGGCGGTCGCGCAGGACCCGCTGTGCCGGGTGTATCTCGCGTTCGACAACATGGACCGCCCGACCCTCGAACTGGCCGGCGTCACCGCCGAGGTCCTGGATCCGGGACCGCAGCCGGCGAAGGTCGACCTGATCGTCACCGTCGCCGAGAACGCCCGGGCGGCAGGCGATCTCCCGGTCCGGATCAATTTCGCCGCCGACGTGTTCGACCGGGGCACGGTCGAGGAATTCGCCGCGCGCCTGCACCGGATTCTCGATTCGGTCGTGCGTGATCCGGGGCAGCGGGTCGGTGCCGTCGATGTGCTGTCGGCCGGGGAGCGCGCCGCACTGGTGCCCGCATCCGGCGGCCGGGCCGAGACGCCGCGCATACTCGGCGAACTGCTGACGATCCGGGATCCGGAGGCCGTGGCCATCGTGTCCGGCGCGCACACCCTGTCGTACGGGGAGCTGGACGCCCGGTCGAACCAGCTCGCCCGAGTGCTGATCGAGTACGGAATCGGCCCGGACGACCGGGTGGCGCTGGTGCTGTCGCGGTCGGTGGAACTCGTGGTCGGGATGTGGGCGGTGGCGAAGGCGGGCGCGGCGTTCGTGCCGGTCGATCCGCGCAATCCGGCCGAGCGAGTCGCGGCCATGCTCGCGAACGTCCGGGTCGCGATCGCGGTGACGACTACGCAGGATCTGGTGCCGCACACCACCGAGCCGGTGGTGCTCGACGATCCGCGGACCGAGGCCCGCATCACCTGCCGTTCCGCGGCCGCGGTGACCGACGGTGACCGCCTTCGCCCGTGCCGGGCGTCGAATACGGCGTACGTGGTGTACACCTCGGGGTCGACCGGCGAGCCGAAGGGCGTCGCCGTGACGCATGCCGGGGTGGCGAATTTCGCTGCCGAACAACGGGAACGGTATCGCATCGGCAGTTCGGCGCGGGTACTGCAGGTGGCGGCTCCGGGCTTCGACGCGCTGGTGCTGGAACTGCTGATGGCACATCCGCACGGTGCGGCGCTGGTGATCTCACCACCGGATGTCTTCGCCGGCGAGCGGCTGGCGAAACTGATTCGCACGCAACGGATCTCGCACGCGTTCATCACGCCCAGCGTGCTGGCGACGATGTCGCCCGCCGACGTCGGTTCGTTGCGCGTACTGGTGGCCGGCGGAGAGGCGGTCGCGACCGACACCGTCGCGGTGTGGGGTCCCGGCCGCCGGTTGCACAACGGCTACGGGCCGACCGAGACCACGATCATGGTGGCGATCAGCGATCCCCTCCGCCCCGGTGACCGGGTGACGATCGGCGGTCCGATCCGCGGTGTGCGGGCGCTGGTTCTGGACGAGCGGCTGCGGCCGGTGCCCGTCGGAGTGACCGGGCAGCTGTACATCTCCGGTATTCATCTCGCCCGCGGATATCTCGATCGGCCGGCGGACACGGCAGCGGCGTTCGTGGCCGATCCGTTCGGCGCCGCGGGGGACTGGATGTATCGCACCGGCGATCTGGCGCGCTGGACCCCCGAACGCACCCTCGAATACGCCGGGCGCACCGACTTCCAGGTGAAGATCCGCGGCCGGCGCATCGAACTCGGCGAAATCGAGGCCGTCCTCGCCGGTCATCCGGACGTCGCCGCCGCGGTTGTGGTGACCGTAGAGACCGACGGCGGAGGGCGGCTCGCCGCCTACCTCGCGCCCGTCGGCGACGGTATCGACGTGGCCGCCGTGACCGCGCACGCCGCGCGCCACCTGCCGGCCCCCATGGTTCCCGAGGCGGTGACGGTACTCGACGCCCTCCCGCTGACCACGGTGGGCAAGGTCGACCGCGCCGCCTTGCCCGCGCCGGTATTCGACAGTGCGCGAGCCGATTTCGTCGCGCCCCGCGATGCGGCCGAACAGCTCGTCGCCGATGTGTGCGGCGCTGTGCTGGGTATCGACCGGGTCGGCGTCGCCGACAACTTCTTCGCCCTCGGCGGCAACTCGCTGTCGGCGACGCGGCTGGCCGCGCGGCTGGGTGCCGCGTTCGGTGCCGAGGTGTCGCTGCACACCGTCTTCGACGCCCCGATCGTCGCGGCGCTGGCGGCGGCGCTGCGCACCATCGACGCCCCCGGGCGGGAACCGCTGCTCCCGCAGCCGCGCCCGGCGCGCATTCCGCTCTCGCCGGCCCAGGCCCGGATGTGGTTTCTCAACCAGTTCGACACCGGCTCCGCGCTGTACAACATCGCCCTCGTGGTGGGCATGACGGGACCGCTCGATGTGGCGGCCATGCGCGCGACCGTCGCCGATGTACTGGAACGGCACGAAGCGTTACGCACCGTGCATCCGGACAGCGACACCGGGCCCTACCAGCTGATCGTGCCGGTGCGGGAGGCGCTGCCGCCGCTGGAGCCGCAGGCGATTCCCGCGGCGGAGCTCGAAGCGCGGATCGCCGCCACGGCCGCCGCCGGATTCGACGTCACCCGCGACGTCCCGTTCCGGATCGCCCTGCTGCGCACCGCCGCCGAGGAACACACGCTGGTCCTCGTCGTCCATCACATCAGCTTCGACGGATCCTCGCTCGCACCGCTGGCCGCCGACCTGATGACCGCCTACGAGGCGCGCCGCGGGCAGCGCGCGCCCCGGTGGGAGCCGCTGCCCGTGCAGTACGCGGATTACGCGCTCTGGCAGGGCAAGCGGCTCGGCACCGAGGACGATCCGACCGCTCCGGCCGCCGTTCAACTCGACTACTGGCGCGCGGCGCTGGCCGATCTGCCCGAAGTGCTCGATCTGCCCACCGACCGCCCCCGCCCGGCGCGTCAGAGCTTCCGGGGCGCGACGGTGTCGTACACCCTGCCCGCCGATCTCGGGCGTGAGCTGACCGCGCTGGGCCGCTCGCGCGATGCCACGGTGTTCATGGTGCTGCACGCGGCGTATGCCGCACTGCTGGCACGGCTGTCGGGCGGTGACGACATCGCGGTCGGCACACCGGTGGCCGGGCGCGGAGAACCGGGCCTCGAACGCCTGATCGGCATGTTCGTCAACACTCTGGTGTTGCGGACGCGCATCGATCCCGGCGCGTCCTTCCGCCGGATTCTGGAGCAGGTCCGGGCAACCGATCTCGCCGCCTTCGGCCATGCCGACATCCCGTTCGAACGTCTCGTCGAGGTGCTGAATCCGCCTCGCTCCACGGCGCACGCGCCGCTGACCCAGGTGGGTTTCGCGTTCCACAACATCGACATTCCGACGGTGCGGTTCGAAGGGCTGACGGTCGATGCCCGGACCGCGGACCCGAGCGTGGCCAAATACGATCTGCACCTCAATCTCGTCGACACCGCGCGCCGCGACGGCGAGCCCGGTGCGATGGCTCTCGAATTCTCCTATGCGACAGATCTGTTCGACGAGTCCACGATCCGCTCGATGATCGACCGATTCGTTCTGTTGCTGCGCGCGGTCGTCGACCGGCCCGACCGTGCGATCGGCGATATCGATCTGCTGACCGAGGAGGAGGCGCGCGAGCTGGCCGTGCGGGAGACCGGCGGATCCATGGCGCCGTCCTCGGCGACGATCGCCGAGCTGTTCGCCGCCCAGGCCGCGGCGACACCGCGCGCGATCGCCGTCCTGGACACCGGGGACGGCACACGACTCGGCTACGGAGAATTCGCGGCCCGGGTGAACGCGCTCGCGCGGGCGCTGATCGACCGCGGAGTCGGCCCCGAAACGGTTGTGGCCGTGGCGATGCACCGGTCCGCCGACCTGCTGACCGCCCTCTACGCGATCCATGCGGCGGGTGGGGCATATCTACCGGTGAATCCGGAACACCCGCTCGATCGGGTGCGCGCCGTGCTCGGCGCGGCACGGCCCCGGGCGGTCCTCACCCGCCGATCCGACGAGGCGAACCTGCCGGGCGACATCCCGGTCTGGGATGTCGCCGAACTCGGCGCCCGACCACTCGACACCTCGCCGGTGACCGACCGCGACCGGCTCGGGCCGCTGCGCCCGGAGAATCTGGCCTACGTCATCTACACCTCCGGCTCGACCGGAGTGCCGAAGGGCGTGGCGGTATCGCATGCCGCGGTGGTCAATCAGCTGCGCTGGCTGCGCGAGCACTATCGGCTGGGCGACGACGTCATGCTGTTGCGGACGCCGGTCACCTTCGACCTGTCGGTGTGGGAACTGTTCTGCGCCTTGACCTGTGGCGCCGAGTTGGTGATCGCCGGCCCGGGCGCGGGCGCCGACCCGGAGGCGGTCGCGCGGTTGATCGCCGAACATCACGTCACCACAGCCGATTTCGTGCCCTCGCTGCTCGCCGCGTTCGAGGAGACGGCGGCCCGTCATCGCTTCCCGGATCTGCGGCGCGTCCTGTGCATCGGCGAAACGCTGCCGGCCGACACCGTGCGTCGCTTCCGGGAACTCAGCGATGCGCGCCTCGACAACCTCTACGGGCCGACGGAGGCGGCGGTCAGCGTCACCGCCTACCACGTCGACGGTATCGACGGCGGTACCGTGCCGATCGGTACGCCCGAGCCGAATGTCGTGGTGCACGTGCTGGATTCGCGCCTGCATCCGGTACCCGCCGGCGTGACGGGGGAGCTGTATCTGGGCGGCGTCCAGCTCGCTCGCGGCTATCACCGCCGCCGCGATCTGACCGCCGCGACCTTCGTCGCCGACCCCCTCGCCGGTGTGCCCGGTGCCCGCATGTACCGGACCGGTGACCTGGTTCGGTGGGGAAAGGGCGGCGTGCTGTGCTACGTCGGGCGCGCCGACGACCAGGTCAAGATTCGCGGGCTGCGCATCGAACCGGGGGATATCGAGGCGGCGCTGCTCGCGCACGAACAGGTGAGCGCGGCCGTGGCGCGCGTCTGCGCCGACCGCGGCGAGCAACGCCTGATCGCCTACGTGGTCGCACCGGAGACCGTGGATGCCAGGCAGCTTCGCCGCCTGCTGCTGGACCGCCTGCCGGCCTACATGGTGCCCGCCGCGATCATCCGGATCGACGCGGTGCCGCTCACCGCCAACGGGAAGATCGACTACCGGGCGCTGCCGGTTCCGGACGCGATCGGGCAGGCGGAATACCGTGCGCCCCAGGGGATCGTGGAGCAAACGGTCGCCGAGGTCTTCGCCGAACTGCTCGGCGTGGCGGCCGTGGGCGCGGACGATGACTTCTTCGACCTGGGCGGCAATTCGCTCGTCGCCACCCGCGCCCTGAGCCGGATCGGCGGCACGCTCGATGCATCCGTGCCGGTGCGGATGATCTTCGAAGCGCCCACGGTCGCCGAGCTCGCCGAGCGCATCACCCGGCTGCGCGGCGTGCCCGCGCTGCCCGCCCCGGCGCCCGGGCCGAGACCGGAGCGCCTGCCGTTGTCGACGGCGCAGACCCGGATGTGGTTCCTCAACCAATACGACCCGCAGGCGCCGGGATATATTGTGCCGCTCGCGGTTCGGCTCGAGGGCGCGCTCGACGCGGACGCGCTGGCTGCCGCGGTCGTCGATGTGGTGGAACGGCACGAGAGTCTGCGCACCGTGTACCCGGCGGTCGACGGCGTGCCCACGCAGGTGGTGCTGGATGCGGCCGCCGTCGTCGCGGAGTGGGACCTGACACCGCGGTGGATCGACGAGCGGGAGCTGGCCGACCGGTTGGCCGCGCTGTCGACCACCGGATTCGACGTATCCGAGGCGGTGCCGGTGCGGGTGGCGCTGTACCGGTTGTCGGACACCGTCCGGGTGGTCGCGATCGCGGTGCACCACATCAGTTGCGACGGCTATTCGGTGGCGCCGCTGGCCGCCGATCTGGTGGCGGCGTACAGGGCGCGGACCGGCGACCATCCGTGGGACCGGCCGCCGCTGCCGGTGCAATTCGCCGATTACGCCCTGTGGCAGCGTGCGGTCCTCGGCTCGCCCGGCGATCCCGAATCTCCGGTTGCCCGGGATATCGCCTACTGGCGAACGCGACTCGCCGGGATACCGGAACTCCTCGAACTGCCCGCCGACCGCCCGCGCCCGGTCGAGCAGAGCCATCGCGGCGCGCTGATCCACGCCGACATACCGGCGGAATTGCAGAGCCGGGTCGAATCGCTGGCCCAGCGCGCTCGCGCCACCACCTTCATGGTGGTGCACACGGCGCTCGCGATACTGCTGTCGCGCCTGTCCGGTAGTGACGACGTCACCGTCGGCGTACCGCATGCGGGCCGCGGTCATCGGGTGCTCGACGAGCTGGTCGGCATGTTCGTCAACACCTTGGTCCTGCGCACCCGTGTCACCCTCGATCAGACGTTCACCGGATTGCTGGATGTGGTGCGCCGCAGTGATATCGAAGCCTTCGACCACGCCACCGTGCCGTTCGAGCAGCTGGTCGACGCACTGCGCCCGGCCCGCTCGACCGCGCATTCGCCGCTGTTCCAGGTGATGCTCGCCTACCAGAACATGGTGCGGGCGCGCGTGGAGCTGCCGGACCTCACCGTCGAAACACTCGATGCGGGAGACAGTTCCGCGATCTACGACCTGCTGTTCATGGTGACGGAGGACCACGGCCCCGAGGGTGAGCCGGCCGGAATGACGCTGCGACTGACCTACGCGACCGACCTGTTCGACGCGGAGTCGGCGCAGCGCTTCGCGGACCGGTTCGTCCGCCTGCTCGACGGGCTCACGACCGACGCCGACGCGCCGCTCGGTGAACTCGATCTGCTCGATACCGCCGAACGGGAGCTGGTGCTCAAACGCTGGAACGACACCGGCGACCCGGTGTCGGTGGGCCGCACGCTGGTGGACGGATTCGGCGAACAGGTGCGCCGCACTCCGCACGCTCCGGCGATCCTGCCCGCCGACGGTGAGGCGCTGACCTACACCGACTTCGCCGACCGCGTCCACCGGCTGGCCCGATGGCTTATCGCGCGCGGTGCGCGTACGGAAACGCATGTGGCCGTGGCGGTTCGACGTTCGGTCGACCTCGTGACGGCGCTGTACGCGGTGCTGGAGTCGGGCGCGGCCTTCGTGCCGATCGATCCACAGCAGCCGAGCCGGCGCGTCGCCGACGTGCTGGACGCGGCACGGCCGCTCCTGGTTCTCACGACGTCGGCCGACGGCGCCGGCCTGACACCGGAATGTTCGCGGGTGGACCTGGATCGGCTGGATCTGTCCGGGCTGTCCGGCGACCCGATCACGAATGCGGATCGCCGGGCGCCGCTGCGGCCGGAGAACGTGGCCTATGTCCTGTTCACCTCCGGCTCCACCGGTGTGCCCAAGGGCGTGGCGCTGACCCACGCCGCCACCGCTGGTCAGCTGGCCTGGGCGCAGCGGCAGTGGCCGCACGGCGCCGGCGATACGGTGCTGCACAAGACGCCCGTCACCTTCGACATCGCGGTGTGGGAACTGTTGTGGCCGTTGCAGACCGGCGCGCGCATCGTGATCGCCGAACCCGAGGGGCATCGCGACCCGGCCTATCTCGCGGAGTGCATCGCGAACCGGGAGATCACCACGGTGCACTTCGTCCCGTCGATGCTCGACGTCCTGCTCGAAGCCGTCGACGGCACCGAGTTGGCTTCGGTGCGAAGGGTTTTCGTCGCAGGGGAGGCGCTGGCGCAGTCCACCGTCGATGCCGCGGCGCGCGTGTTCACCGCGGCGGAGGTGGTGAACTGGTACGGCCCGGCCGAGGCGGAGGTGGTCACCTCCGCGCGCTGCTCGCCCGGTGTGACGGTCCCCGCGACGGTCCCGATCGGCACACCGGTCTCCGGCATGCGGGTGTACGTGCTGGACCGCAGGCTGCGCGCGGTGCCGGTCGGCGTCGTCGGCGACCTGTACGTCTCGGGTGTGCAGCTGGCGCGCGGTTACCAGGGCCGCGCCGATCTCACCTGCGCGGCCTTCGTCGCGCATCCGTTCGGCGCACCGGGGGAGCGGCTCTACCGCACCGGGGATCTGGTGCGGTGGACCCGATCGGGCCGTCTGGACTTCCTGGGCCGCAGCGATTTCCAGGTGAAGGTCCACGGCCAGCGAGTCGAGCCGGGGGATATCGAGGCGGCGGCATGTGCCCTCCCGGAGGTCGTGCGCGCGGTCGCGATCGCTACCGCGGAACGAATCGTGGCCTATGTGACGCTCGGACCGGGAGCGGCGATCGACGGCCGCGCGATCCGGGACCGGCTCGCGCGCCGGCTGCCGTCGTATCTGGTTCCGGGGCGCGTCGAGGTGCTCGACCGGATGCCGCTCACCGCGAACGGCAAACTCGACCGGGCCGCGCTCCCGCAGCCGGAGTTCGACGGCGTGGCGGACTTCGTGGCCGCGGGCACCGATCACGAAGCGGCACTGGCCGATATCGTCGCCGCGATCACCGGCGCGGAGCGGGTGAGCGTGGCGGCGAATCTGTTCGAGATCGGTGTCGACTCGCTCTCGGCCGCCCGGGTGGCCGCGCGTGCCGAGGCGGCCCTCGGGGTGCGGGTAGGAATTCGCGATATTTTCGAGGAGCCGACGATCGCCGGGTTGGCGGCTCGCCTCAGCCGGCGTGCGCGGTCGTCGCTGCTCCCGCTCGCGCCGCGGCCGCGCCCGGCCACGGTCCCGCTGGCGGCGGCACAACGGCGGCTGTGGTTCATCAACCAGTTCGATCCCGCCTCGGGGGCCTACAACATCGGCTTCGCCGCGCGGTTGACCGGCGCGCTGGACCTGGGCGCGCTGCGTGCGGCGTTCGAGGACGTCGTGGGCCGGCACGAACCTCTGCGGACCGTCTATCCGACGGTGGCCGGCGAACCCTGCCAGGTGGTGCGGGATGTGGCCGCCGTGGCCGAGCGCCTGAGGCCGGATGCGGAGCCGGTCGAGGAGGCCGTGCTGGCGGAGCGGATCCGGGAGACCGTCGAGGCGGGCTTCGACGTCTCGGCCGAGGTACCGCTGCGTGTGCGGATATATCGCCTCGCTCCCGAGCAGCACATTCTGGTCCTTGCCGTCCATCACATCGCCGCCGACGGCTCGTCGATGGCACCGTTGGCCCGCGATATCTTCACCGCCTACGCGGCGCGCGTGAAAGGCGAAGCGCCACAATGGGAACCGCTTCCGGTGCACTACGCGGACTACACGCTGTGGCAGCGGGAGGTGCTCGGCGCCGAGGAGGATTCGGCGTCGGTGACGGCGCGCCAGGCCGCCTATTGGACGGCGGCCCTGGCCGATGCGCCGGAGCTGCTGGATCTGCCGACCGATCGTCCACGGCCCGCGACCATGTCGATGGCCGGGGGCAGTGTGCGGTTCGGTATACCGCCGCGGCTGCACGAGGAGATCGTGCGGCTGGCCCGGCGCGAGGGCGTGACCGTCTTCGTCGTGCTGCATTCCGCGCTGGCGATCGTGCTCTCGCGCACCGCGCATACCGGCGACGTGTCGATCGGCACGCCCGTGGCAGGGCGCGCGACGGCGGCGCTGGACGATCTGGTCGGCATGTTCGTCAACACCGTCGTGCTCCGCACGCCGGTCCGTGACGACATGTCGTTCACAGAGTTCGTCGCGCAGGTGCGCGGCGTCGACCTCGAGGCGCTCGAGCACGCGGACCTGCCCTACGAGCGGCTGGTCGATCTGCTCGACCGGCCCCGGTCCACGGCCTATACGCCGCTGTACCAGGTGCTGTTCGGCGTGCAGAACACAGGGGCCGCCCGGTTCCGGCTGCCCGATGTCGAGGTGGAGCTGATCGATCCCGGTGTCGCCCAGGCCAAAACCGATCTCACCGTCCTGCTGACCGACAATCCCGATCGTGACGGAGTCGGAATGGACGGCGAAATCATCTACGCCACCGATCTTTTCGCCGAGTCCACCGCGCGGGGGCTGGCGGACCGGTTCGTGCGCGTTCTCGACGCGGTGGTCGGTGATCCGGCCCGGCCGGTGGGAGATATCGCGCTGATCGGCGCCGAGGAGGCCGAGCGGCTGGTTCCGGCACGTGGCGGCGCCGCACCCGCGCCGCGGCTGCTTTCGGAGCTGCTCGGCGCGGCCGTGGCGACCGCTCCCGAGGCGATCGCGCTGATCGACGATACTCGCACGCTCACCTACCGGGAACTTGACGATCGCGCGGAAGAGCTTGCCGCCCAGCTGGTTTCGTCGGGCGCGCAACCGGGGGTATGCGCGGCGCTGGCCGTACCGCGCTCGGCGGACTATCACATCGCCATGTGGGCGATCGTGAAGACCGGCGCCACCTTCGTGCCGCTGGATCTGCGCTATCCGCCCGAGCGGATCGCCTACTTGCTGCACGACTCCGGTGCTGCCCTCGGTATCACGACGACCGCCGCGCGGGCCGCGCTGCCCGGCGATGTGCGCTGGCTGATGCTCGACGAACCACGGGACCCGGGCGAACTCGCGGTGAAACGATCACGCGCGCCGAGGCTTCAGGATGTGGCCTATGTGATCTACACATCCGGCTCGACCGGAACGCCCAAGGGTGTGATGGTCACCCACGAGGGGCTCGCCGCCTTCGCGGCGGAGCAGCGCGACCGCTATCGCGTCGAGCGCACCTCGCGCATCGTGCAAGTCGCCTCACCGGCCTTCGACGCGGTCCTGCTCGAAGCGCTGATGGCGCACGCCGCCGGCGCGACACTCGTGGTGGCGCCGCCGGAGGTGGTCGGCGGCGCGGACCTGGCCGCGCTGATCGCGGCGCACGGGGTGACGCACGCGTTCCTGACGCCGAGTGTGCTGGCGACGATGTCTCCGGCCGAGCTCGATTCGGTGCGGATGCTCGCGGTCGGTGGCGAGAAGGTGGCGCCCGACCTGATCACGGCCTGGGCGGCCGGGCGGCGGTTGCACCACATCTACGGGCCGACCGAGACGACGATCGTGATCACGATCAGCGATCCGGTGGGCCCGGACGAAACACTCACTATCGGCGGGCCGATCCGCGGCGCGGAGGCGGTGGTGCTGGACGCGCGGCTGCGCCCGGTGCCGATCGGGATGCCGGGGGAGTTGTACCTCTCCGGCGCCGCACTGGCACGCGGATACCTCAATCGTCCCGCCGTCACGGCGGCGTCGTTCGTCGCGAACCCCTACGGTGCGCCCGGAACCCGGATGTACCGCACCGGCGATATCGTCCGCTGGACCGCGCAGGCCACGATGCAGTACGTCGGCCGGCTCGATTTCCAGATCAAGATCCGGGGCCAGCGGGTCGAACTGGGGGAGATCGATGCCGCCTTGCTCGCGCATCCGGCCGTCGCCACCGCGGTCACCGTGACGCGCACCGGTCCGGGCGGGCGGACCGTGCTCGCGGCCTACGTCACCACCGATCCCGCCACGACCGCCGCGCCGGGCGACATCCTGGATCGGCTCGCGGCCACCCTGCCCGCTCATATGGTGCCGGCGACCGTCACCGTACTCGACCGGCTGCCACTCACCTCGACCGGCAAAGTGGATCGAAAAGCGTTGCCGGAACCGGACTTCGAGGTAACCGCCGAGGGCGCGGCGGCGATCTCGGACGAGCTCGAACGCACCGTCGCCGCGGCCTTCACCGATGTGCTGGGTGTGCCCGGAGTCGGCGCGACCACGTCGTTCTTCGCGCTGGGTGGCGATTCCATCATGTCGATCCAGCTGGCCTCGCGGTTGCGGGCCGTCGGCATCGGCGTGACGGCGCGAGACATCTTCGAGCGCAAGACGGTTCGCGGTCTGGCGCAGATCGCGCAGGCGCCCGCGCGGGCAGTGATCGAGGAACTGCCCGGCGGTGGCGTGGGTGAGGTGGCACTCACGCCGATCGTGGCGTGGTTCGTCGAGCACCTCGGCGCACCGGCGCGGTTCGCGCAGTCCGTGCTGGTGCGGTTGCCGCGGGACGCGCGGGTCGACGATGTGTGCGCGACCGTGCGGGCGGTCGTCGAACACCACGATGTGCTGCGCTCGCGGCTGCGGGCGGGCCGCTGGGATGTCCTGCCGCCGAGCGCGTCCGAAAGCGCCGGATCGGTATCGATGCGAACCTTCGGCACCGGCGAGCGGCCGGGTTCGCCGGGTTTCACGGCTGTGGTGGAGGCGGCCTTCGCCGCGGCGGTCGACCGGCTCGATCCGGCGACCGGCGCGATGGTGCACGTCGTCTGCCTGCTGCCGGAACCCGGCGTGGACGCGGAGGCGCGTGCGCTCGTCGTGATCCATCACCTGGCCGTGGACGCTGTGTCGTGGCGAATTCTGTTGCCCGACTTCGCCGTCGCGTGGCAGCGGATCATCGCCGGGCGTCCGATCGAATTGGCCGCGCCCGGCACCTCGATGCGGCGGTGGGCCGAGGCGCTGGTCGCCGCGGCGGCGGCGCGGGCCGAGGAATTCCCACTGTGGCAGCGGATCTGCTCCGCCCCCGACCCGATACTCGGACGGGCGAATATCGATCCCGCGCTGGATACCCAGGCGACCGTGCGGCACGTGACCGTCACACTGCCGGTCGAGGTGACCTCGGCATTGGTGCGCGAGGTGCCTGCGGCGACGCACGGCACCGTCGACGACGCGCTGCTGACTGCGCTGGCCGTGGCGGTGCGGCGCCTGCGTGAACGCCGCGGCATCGACTGTCCGGCAACGAGTGTCATGCTCGAAGGGCACGGCCGCGAAGAAGGGATCGCCGAAGGGGCGGACCTGTCCCGCACCGTCGGCTGGTTCACCACCAGATATCCGGTGGTGCTCGACCTCGACGGGACGGACTACGCCGATCTGCCCGCCGCGGTGAAATCCGTCAAGGACCAGCTGCGGGAAATCCCGGACAAGGGAATCGGTTACGGCCTGCTGCGCTATCTGAATCCCGCGATCGCGCAGCGATTCGCCGAGCTGCCGGAACCGCAGATCGCCTACAACAACCTCGGGCGCACGGGCATGGACGGCACGGATCCGGCCGATCCGGCATGGGTGCCCTCCGGCGAAACCTTCGATCAGCGAGCGGCATTCGAGCCGGAGATGCCGGCGGCGGCGGTGCTCACGATCGATGTGAACATTCTGGACACGGCAGCCGGACCGCAGCTGTCGGCATATGTCGGCTATGCCTCCCGGCTGCTCGACCGCGACGAGGTCGACGAACTCACCGGCGAATGGGTGGAGGCACTGACCACCATCGCGGCCGCGGCCGACCGGGACTGGGGACTGAGCCGCGCGGATGTGCCGCTGGTCGACGTGACCCGCGAGGATCTCGACGCGTTCGCCCGCCGCTACGGACGACTCGACGACGTGTGGCCGCCGGCGCCACTCCAGGCCGGGCTGCTCTTCCACGCCGAAGTCGCCGCGGGCCGGCTCGACGTCTATCTCGCCCAATCCGTGCTCACTCTCACCGGCGAGGTCGACGCAGCCCGGTTCCGGCGCGCCGCGCAGGCCCTGCTCGTGCGCCACCCGAACCTGCGGGCCGCGTTCGCGCGCACCGCTGAAGGTGTTGCGGTGCAGGTGATTCCGGCTACGATCGAGGTGCCGTGGCGACAGGTCGCGCTCTCCGCAGGCCCTTCGGAGACAGCGGCGCTCCTCGATGCCGAGCGGGAGGCGTCCTTCGATCCGGCGGAACCGCCACTGCTGCGATTCGTGCTCGCCGAGCTGGGGCCGCGCGACTTCCGCCTGATCCTGACCGCCCACCACCTGCTGCTCGACGGATGGTCGCTGCCACTGCTGTGGCGGGAACTGATCGGCCTGTACGCGGCGGACGGGCAGCCCGGGCTGCTGCCGGATGCGGCCGCCTACCGTGAGTATCTGGACTGGCTGGCCCGGCGCGATCGTGCCGCGAGCGTGGCGGTGTGGCGCGACGCGCTGCGCGATGTCACCGAACCGACCCTGGTCGCCGATCCGCGTGCCGATGCGGCCGCGACCATGCCGGTCGATCTGCCGGTGGAGGTCGAGCGCGAGGTGAGCGCCGAGCTGGCGGAGTTCGCGCGGTCCCGTGCGGTGACGATGGCGACGATCGTGCAGTTCGCCTGGGCGGTGGTCGTGGGCAATCTGCTCGGCTCCGACCGTGTCGTGTTCGGCAGTACGGTGTCCGGCCGGCCCGCCGACCTGCCCGGCGTGGAGTCGATGATCGGGCTGTTCATCAACACGATTCCGGTCGTCGCCGAGGTCCGCCGCGAGGATACGCTCGAGCAGGCGCTGACCCGGCTGCAGGCCGGCAACACTCGCCTGCTCGACCACCACTACCTCGAACTGCCGCGGATCCTGTCGGCGGTCGATGCGGTATCGCTGTTCGACACGCTGGTGGTATTCGAGTCCTATCCGGTCGACGGCAGTGGCCTGGGCGCCGCCGACATCGACGGCATGCGGGTGGTCGCGGCGGACGGTCGCGACGCCGCGCACTACCCGATCACCGTTCAGGCCCACCACACCGACCGGCTGCACATCCGGCTGCGCTACCGGCAGGATCAGGTCACCGACGCGACGGCGTCCGGACTCGCCGACCGGGTCGCACTGGTGTTGCGTGCGATCGCGAACGACCCGGGTGCACGGCTGATGACACTGGAACTGCTGGACCACGCCGATCGCGAGGCCCTGGTCCCCGCCACCGGCGGCGCCGCAGCGGCGCCGCAACGTGCGGACCGGTTGCTCGCCGCGGGTGTGTGGTCGAATCCTGCCGCGCCGGCGCTGATTTCGGGCCGGCAGACGATGTCCTACGCCGAGCTGGACGCGCGCTCGAACCGGCTGGCGCGGTCCTTGCTCGAGCGCGGGATCGGTCCCGGTGAGCAGGTCGCCCTGGTGATGCCGCGATCGATGGAACTCGTCGTGGGACTGTGGGCGACGGTCAAGACGGGCGCGGCGTTCCTGCCGGTCGATCCGCGCAATCCCGCCGAACGCGTCGCCCATATGCTCGCCGATTCCGATGTGCGAGTGGCGCTCACGGTCGCGGCGGCGCGGGATCTGCTACCGGACACCGTATTCCCGCTGGTCCTCGACGATCCGCGGACCGAGATCGCGATCGCCGCGACATCCGCGGCCACCGTCACCGACGCGGAACGCGTGCGGACACCGCGGAGCGCGGACGCGGCGTACGTGATCTACACCTCCGGTTCGACCGGCGCGCCCAAGGGTGTCGTGGTCACGAACGAGGGGTTGGCGAATTTCACCGCGGTGGTGCGCGACCACTTCGGCATCGACACCGCCTCACGGGTGCTGCACGCGGCGGGCCCGGGCTTCGATGCGATGGTCCTCGAGGTACTGCTGGCCCATCCCAACGGCGCGGTGCTGGTCGTCGCGGGACCGGACGCCTATGCCGGGGAAGATCTGGCGGAGGTGGTTCGGGCACAACGGGTGACGCATGCCTTCCTCACCCCGAGCGTTCTGGCCACCCTGTCCCCGGAGGGCATGGATTCGTTGCGCGTGCTCGCGGCGGGCGGTGAGGCGGTGACACCGGAGTTGGTCGCGGTGTGGGCGCCGGGACGGCGGCTACTGAACGGATACGGGCCGACCGAGGCCACCATTTTCGCCGGGATCAGCGCGGCGTTGGCGCCGGGTGGGGCCGTGACCATCGGCGTGCCGATCCGCGGAATGGAGGCCGTCGTACTCGACCCGTGGCTGCGGCCGGTGCCGGTCGGCGTGGCCGGAGAGTTGTATCTGGCGGGCCCGCAGTTGGCGCGCGGGTACGCGAACCGGCCCGGAGCGACAGCGACCGCATTCGTCGCTAACCCGTTCGGCCCCAACGGTTCTCGCATGTACCGCACCGGTGACCTGGCGCGCTGGACACCGGACTACACGGTGGAGTATCTCGGCCGCCGCGACTTCCAGGTCAAGATCCGCGGTCAGCGCATCGAGCTGGGCGAGATCGAGGCCGTCCTGGGCGAGTATCCCGGGGTCGACCAGGTGGCGGTCGCCGTGCGCGCCGACGAGCGCGGCACCGCCCGGCTGGCCGGATATCTGGTCGGCGCGGCCGGGATCGATCCGGACGAGCTCAAGGCCGTTGCGCGCCGCCGTCTGCCGGCGCATATGGTGCCCGACGTCGTGCTGCGCATCGCCGAACTTCCCCTGACCGCTACCGGCAAGCTCGATCGGGCGGCGCTGCCCGCACCGGACTTCGCGGTGCGGCGACGCCGGGTCGCTCCCGGCAGCGACACCGAACAGCGCATCGCGGACGTCTTCGGTGACGTCCTGGGTGTTGGCGACGTCGGCGCGACCGACAACTTCTTCGAACTCGGCGGCACCTCGCTGTCGGCGACCCGGGCGGTCGCGCGCGTGCGCACGGCGCTGGGTGTGCACGTCGGCATCCGGGATCTGTTCGACGCCCCGACGGTCGCCGAACTGGCCGCCCGTCTCGCCGGCGCCGACCGGGCCGTCGCCGCGCGGCCGGTGCCGCGTACCCGCCCGGACCGCATCCCGCTCTCGCCCGCACAGCAGCGGATGTGGTTCCTCAACCGCTTCGACGCCTCGGTCGGCGCGTACAACATTCCGCTGGTGATCCGGTTGCGGGGCGACCTCGACGTCGACGCGCTGCGCCGGGCGTGCGCGCTGGTCATCGACCGGCACGAGTCGTTGCGAACCCGGTTCCCGATGATCGACGGGGCTCCGTGCCAGGTCGTGGTGGACGCCGAGGAGGTAGCGCCTGCGCTGGTCCCGATCCGAACCGGCGAACGGGAGGTCCTCGAACGCGCGGCGGCGGTGGTGTCGGCGGGCTTCGACGTCACCCGGGAGCCGCCGGTGCGTGCCGAACTGTTCGCCCTCGGCGACCGTGACCACGTGCTGGTGATCGGCGTCCACCACATCTGCGCCGACGGGCAGTCCATGCTGCCGCTCGCCCGGGACGTGGCGGTGGCGTACGAGGCGAGTAGGCAAGGAACACAACCGGATTGGCCGCCGCTGCCCCTGCAGTACGCCGACTACGCGCTGTGGCAGCGGGAGATGCTCGGTGACGAGTCCGACCCGGACTCACTGATCTCCCGGCAGCTGCGCTTCTGGACCGGCGCTCTCGCCGGACTGCCGGAACTTCTCGAACTGCCGACCGACCGGCCCCGGCCGCCGGTGGCGTCCATGCACGGCAGCACCCTCGATTTCGAGCTGTCCGCCGACCTGCACGCCCGCGTCGAGGCCCTCGCCCGCGCGGCCGACGCCACGGTGTTCATGGTGCTGCACGCCGGGCTGGCAGTCCTGTTGTCGAAGCTGGCCGCGGTCGGCGATATCGCGATCGGCACCCCGGTGGCCGGCCGCGGCGACCGCGAACTCGACGATCTGATCGGCATGTTCGTCAACACGCTGGTGTTGCGGACGCGGGTGGCGCCGCGGCAGGAGTTCGAGGAACTGCTCGCCGCCGTCCGGGACACGGATCTGGCGGCGTTGGCGCACGCCGACGTGCCTTTCGAAGAGATTGTGGAGGAGCTGAATCCGCGGCGCTCGACCGCGCACATGCCGCTCTATCAGGTGACGCTCGACGTGCAGGATCTCAGCGCCGCCGCGCTGGAGCTGGCGGGCCTCACCGTCGAACCGATCGAAGAGGGCTTCGATCAGGCACGCGCGGATCTCAACGTCAAACTCGTCCCACGGCGCGACGCCGACGGCCGGCCGGGCGGAATGACCGGTCGCCTCACCTACGCCGCCGACCTGTTCGTCGAGCAGACGATGCGGCGATTCGCGCGGGCGTTCGTCGGCATCCTGGAGCAGGCGACCGCGAATCCCGCTGTCGCCGTGGACGATATCGATATCGTCGCACCGGACGAACGCCGCCGGATATTGTCCGCCGCCGGAACCGACGGCAGCGCGGTCCCGGAGCAGACCCTGTCCGAGCTGTTGTCCGTCCGCGTCGCGGCACAACCCGACGCGATCGCGGTGAGCGACGGTACGGCACAGCTCACCTATGCCGAACTGGATCGCCGCGCGACCCGGCTGGCCGCCCGCCTCGCCGCGCACGGCGCACGACCGGAAACGCTGGTGGCGGTGGCGCTGCCGCGGTCGGTCGATCTGATCGTCGCGCTGCTCGCCGTCGTGCGCGCGGGCGCGGCCTATCTGCCGCTGGATATCGCGAATCCGCCGCGCCGCCTGCGCTTCGTCATCGACGACGCGCGCCCGGTCGTAGTGCTGACCTCGGCCGAGATCGCCGCACAGGTGCCCAGGTGCGCGACGCCGCTGGTGTCGATCGACGATGCCGAAACCGAATTCGACGCCGGCAGCGCTCGGGCGCCGGTGGCCCCGCGGCCGGACAACCTCGCCTACGTGATCTATACCTCCGGGTCGACCGGTACCCCGAAAGGCGTGGCCGTCACCCACCGCGACGCGGTCACACTGCTGACCCACGCCACCGACCGATTCGACGTCCACTCCGGCGACGTGTGGACGATGTTCCATTCCTACGCATTCGATTTCGCGGTGTGGGAGATGTGGGGCGCGCTGCTGACCGGCGGCCGGCTGGTCGTCGTCGACCGCGACACCTCCCGCTCGCCCGACGCGCTGGTGGAACTGGTGGCGCGCGAACGCGTCACCGTCTTGAGTCAAACCCCGTCGGCCTTCTACGGTTTCGCCGACGCCGAACGCCGATATCGGGAATCCGGCTGCGGCAGTGGTGATCTCGCGCTCCGCTATGTCGTCTTCGGCGGTGAGGCGTTGGATGCGTCGCGATTGCCGGAGTGGTTCGCCGCCCACGAGCCCGGCTCACCGCGGCTGGTCAACATGTACGGGATCACCGAAACCACGGTGCATCTGACCTTCGCCGAGGTCGACGGCCCGGCGGCGGACCGGATCGGGGTGCCGCTCCCAGGCCTGCGAATCTATGTCCTCGACGACCGGCTGCGTCCCGTGCCGGTCGGGGTTCGCGGCGAAATCTGCGTCGCCGGACCACAACTCGCGCGCGGCTACCTGCGGGCACCCGCCCCGACGGCGAGCCGGTTCGTGGCGGATCCGTTCGGCCCGGCCGGCGGTCGGTTGTATCGCACCGGCGACCTCGGCAGCTGGCGGGAAACCGGCGACGGCCTGGAACTGAGCTACGCCGGTCGCGGTGACGCGCAGGTGCAGTTGCGCGGGTACCGGATCGAGCTGGGGGAGGTCGAGTCGGCGTTGCTGCGGCATCCGTCGGTCGCACGGGCCGCCGCGGCCGTGCATCGCCACGAACGCGAGGTCGACCAGCTGATCGGATACGTCGTCGCCGCCGACGGGCAGCACATCGATCCGGGGGAGGTCCGGGCGGCCGCCGCCGAGGTGCTGACCAGTTACATGGTGCCCTCGATGGTGATGGTGCTGGCCGATCTGCCGCTGACGGTCAACGGCAAACTGGATCGAAAAGCCTTGCCCGCGCCCGATTTCGACACGGCCGCGCAACGGTTCGTCGCACCGCGCACGCGCACCGAGAAGATCATCGCCGAGGTGTACGAGCAGATCCTGGGCTCCGCGCGGGTCGGGGCGACCGACGGCTTCTTCGATCTTGGCGGCAATTCGCTGCTGGCCACCATGGCGGTGACCGAATTGCGAACGCGCGGTGTGACGCTCGACCTGCCGTGGATGTTCGAGGACGCGACACCGCAGGCGCTGGCCCGCCGAGCCGACGACGCCGACGGCGCATCCGGTCTGACCGTGCTGCTGCCGTTGCGCGCGAACGGATCCGAGCCGGCCGTGTTCGCCGTCCATCCGGCGGGCGGCCTGGCGTGGTTCTACGGCGGACTCGTCGAACATCTGCATCCGGATCGCCCGGTATACGGCCTGCAGGATCCGCACGTCGTCGCCGGCGAACCCGCCGCCGCCTCGGTGGATGAATTGGCCGCCCGCTATGTGTCAGAGATCCGCCGCGTCCAGCCCGCGGGGCCCTATCACTTGCTGGGGTGGTCGCTGGGCGGCCAGATCGCGCACGCGATGGCGGTTCGGTTGCGCCGCGACGGCGCCCGGGTCGGCATCGTGGCCCTGCTCGACAGTGCGGCGGTTGCGCCACCGCAGCCGCCGGCCGCGGCCGGTGAACCCGCGCCGGGGCAGCTGATGGCCGATCTGCTCGGCGGCTGGCGGGAGTTGTTCGACCTGGGTGACGAGCTCGTGGTGAGCACCCACGAACAAGCGTGGGATGTCATCCGGGGGCAGGTGATCGCGACCGGACTGTTCACCGCCGAACAGACGGATCGAGTCATGGAGAGTTTCCGCACCGCGGGCGATATCTCCGCCGCTCATCGTCCGGACGTCTTCGACGGTGACCTGATCCTGTTCACCGCCGGACAGGACCATCCGGACCACGATGCTCTCGCCGATACCTGGCGGCCCTACGTGGGCGGCGACATCCACAACGTCGTGGTCGACGCCCGCCATCTCGAAATGAGCCATCCCCGTGCGCTGGCCGTCGTCGGCCCTGTCCTCGAAAGGTTCATGGAACAATGCTGACCACTCTGCAACACGTGCGACTCGATGACGGCAGAACGGTGACGTGCACCAGTCCTGCCGAAGCCAGAATGCTGTGGGGGGAGACGACCGCCGCGGACGGGTTCTACCGGCGCGCGGCCGAATTCCTCAGTCCCGGCCAGATGGTCCTCGACATCGGCGCCAACATCGGCCTGAGCGCGATGATGTTCGCCGACACCTGCCCGGGAACCCGGGTCATCGCGGTCGAACCGGTGCCGATGACCTTCCGTTGCCTGGATCGCAATATCGCCGCGCATGTTCCCGGCGGGATATCGCTGCGAACCGCGGTCGGCGCCACGCCGGGGACCCGGGCCTTCACCTGGTACCCGCGCGCGACGGCGAATTCCGGATTCTTCGCCGATCGCGCGGCCGACGACGAGGCGACCGCCATCTATCTGCGCAACAACGGCTTGGACGACAAGGCCATCGCGGTCATCACCCAGGGGTTGCACGACGGCGTACAACTCGAGGTCGGGGTCACCACGGTGTCGGCGATCCTGGACCAGCACTGCCGCGGGTGCGAGATCGGCCTGCTGAAGGTCGATGTCGAACGCGCGGAATTGGATGTGCTGCACGGGATTACCGACGCGGACTGGCGGCGCATCCACGTCGTCGTCGCCGAGGTGCACGATCGCGACGGCCGGCTGCGCGAGATCTGCGATCTGTTCACACGTCGGGGTATGTCGGCGCAGACCCGCCAGGACCCGCATCTGGTCGGCACGGAGATGCACGAGGTCTTCGCCGTCCGCCCGCGAATCGACCGGTGAGCACCCGGCGCGCACCCGCTGAGCTCAACGCCCGGTCGCGCCGTCGATCAGTTCGCGCAGGATATCGGCGTGACCGGCGTGGCGGCCGGTCTCCTCGATCATGTGGGTGAGGGCCCAGCGGACGCTGGGCCCGGGGCGTCCCGGTCGCGGCAGTGTCGCGGCGGGATCGGTGCATCCGTCGAGCACCCGGTTCGCGTGCGCGACCGCGTCGCGATAGCGGGCGACGACATCGGCCACGCTGTCGTCCGGGGCGGCCCGGAACGTCGCCTGCCAGTCGGTCACCCGGGCGCCGAGGAACATCGAGCGCTCGACGGCGGTGAGATGGACGAGCAGACCGAGCAGATTGGTGCCCGAAGCCACCGCGGCGGCTCGGGCCTGCGGTTCGGGCGCTCCCTCGACCTTCGCGGCGACGGAGGTGCGTAGATAGTCGAGGAAGCCGCGCAGTACCGCGAGCTCATCGGTCCCGGTCCGCGGCGGCGGGGTGTCCCTTCGGCGGGCTGCGGTGGGCATGGCGGCTCCTTCGCGGTCGAGGTGCGGTCGCAGATCTTCAGCCTGGCGCCGGACGTGGCGAACTGGCACGGAATCTTGCTGTTCCGGCAAGATGGCCCGAATGGCTGAGGACCCGAATGGCTGAGAACACCGACGAGGTGCTCGGTGCGGTGGGCCCGCGGTTGCGCGCATTGCGCCGCGAGCGCGGGATCACCCTCGCCGACCTCGCGGCGAGCACCGGGGTGTCGGAAAGTACGTTGTCGCGCCTGGAGAGCGGGCAGCGGCGGGCGACCCTGGAATTGCTGCTGCCGCTGGCCCGCACCTACGACGTCCCGCTCGACGACCTGGTCGGGGCTCCGCGCACCGGCGACCCGCGCATCCACCTGAAGCCGATCCGGCGGTTCGGCATGACCTTCGTGCCGCTGTCCCGGCGGCCCGGTGGCGTGCAGGCGTTCAAGATGATCATTCCCGCGTGCCCGCGACCGCTGGAGCCGACGCCGCAGACGCACGAGGGCTTCGAATGGCTCTACGTGCTCAACGGCCGGCTGCGCCTGGTGCTCGGCGACCGCGATCTGACCCTGCCGCCCGGCGAGGCGGCGGAATTCGACACGTCGGTTCCGCACTGGCTGGGCAGTGCCGACGGCGGGGTGGTGGAACTGCTCATCCTGTTCGGCCCGCAGGGGATGCGCGCGCATGTGCGTCCCGGTGCGTCCGCCGAGGGGGAGAGCCGGTGGTGAGCGGAAACCGACGACACCGCCGAGGTCGTGCGCACAGTCACGGATCGAACCGCAGTACCGTATCGGCAACACCGCCGTACGTCATCGGACAGGATGGACATCGTATGCTCCGAATCGCGTCGATCGTTGTGGCTCTTGGCTTTTCGTCTCTGATCGCGTCCGCGCCGCAGGCGGGGGCCGTGGCCGAGGCGCAGTGCGGCACCCCGCTGTCCGCCGCGGAGATCCAGACCGTCGCCGCGCTGTCGGATACCACGACCATCGGCGCCGGGCCCACCCTCGACCGGCTCGACGAGGCCGTGGCGCGAAACCATCGGATCGCCGACATACTTGCCTCCCACCATGATTGGCGCGGGTTGTTCGATGTGGGACTCGACGCCGTGGAACAGTCGCCGGTGCTGCCGCTGCAGCACGATGCCGGCGCCTTCGCCGACCCGGAATACGCCCACGCGATCAGCTACGAACTGCTGCGCCGTTTCCTGGTGAACCTGCACGCGGAATTCACCGGCGGCACGCCCGAGCCGCACTGGGCGTGGTATTTCCAGCTGGCCGGTCGATGCGACCAGTCGCCCGCCAGGGTCGCGATGGCCGGCTACAACGCACACCTGACGGTCGACCTCGCATACGCGGTCGCCGCGGTCGGCAGCAAACCCGAGAACGCGCCGGACTTCTTCCACATCGTCGACGCGATCGCCCGCAGCGGCGATCTGATCGTCGATCGGACCAGGCAGGTCTACAACGCCGACCTCGGGCCGCTGTGGCGGTTCTACTTCGTCGGCGAAGGGCTCGACCGGCTGTTCGGTCAGGGCGTGGCCACCGGGCCGCTGCTCGAGGTCGCCGACCTGGGTTACAACGTGGTGGTCTGGACCAACGGGCTGGCATTGCAGAATCCCGCCACCGCCGAGGCCACGCGCGCGGAGATCAACGCCCTCTGGTCGGCCGACGACGCGGCCTTCGCCGTACTCGCACGCCTCGGCGGTCTGTGAGCCGGGCCGGCCCCGTCAGTCGGCGGGCAGCGGGCGGCGGCCGGTGACGGTGAGCAGAATGTCCTTGGCGCACATCGTGATCGGCGTCCCCGAACCCAGCGTGACCGGCGCGTCGGACGCCCGCAGTTGCCGACCGGCCAGGTCGACCCCGAAGTAGCGCAGCGATTTCGGGCTCGCATTGTCGAGCACGAGGGCGATCCGTTCCGGCGGGGCGGGCGGCAGGCCCAGGGGCTCGGTGATGTCCAGGCCGTGGATCACGTCGTGGCTCAACGCGCCGACCACGCCGCCGCCCGGCGGACGCCACGGGTGGTCGACGTTGTCGCGCAGCGACGCGAGCAGTGCGGCATCGCTCATTCGTGCGGTGTCGGCGCGCGCGGCCCGGTCGGCGTAGCGGTGGAACGAGAAGCGCGCGCCGGCCAGGCCGCGCACGAACGCCCAGGTGGATGTCCGGTAGGGCATCGTCATGTGGGCGAGCACCTCGCGGACTCGCCAGCCCTCACACAGCGAGGGCGCGGCCCACTGCTCCGGCGTGAGGGTGGCGAGCAGATCCGCGAGGCGCCGGCGCTCGGCCACGGTGTGCTCGCGCAGGAGGTCGGTGTCGGTGTCGGTGGAGGTCATGAACCCGTCGTTTCGGTCGTAGGGCAGTGGTCACCTCTGTTACGAACCCGACGCCGGGAATTCATCGGTGGGTGCGCGGAAAATCGGCGGGAGGCCGAATTCGGCGAACCGGTCGCCGCTGCCCAGGTATGTCACCTGCCGCGCTATCGATCCCGACCGCGCCTCGATCGCGAGCAGTGCGAACGGCCGCAGCACACCGTCGGTGTCGGGGCGGTACTGACCGAATCCGATCGAACCGTTCATCCGGACCGGTATCAGCCGATCATCGATGCACGCCTCGCCCGCCGCGAAAACCGAGACGACGAGGTCGCGCCCGCTCAGTCGCCACGCGAACGGCGGCATACCGGATTCGGCGTCCTCGCACAGCAGCGCGGCGAGAGCGCCGACATCGTGGTTTTCGAAGGCCGCCACGTAGCGCCGGACCAGTTCCCGGTCGTCCGGATCGTCGGGATCGAGCGGATCCGTGGCGGACTGCCGGACCGCGGCCAGGGTGGCGCGGGCGCGTTGCAGGGCGCTGTTGACCGCAGCCGGGGTCACCTCGAGCATGGTCGCGGTTTCGGCGGCGCTGAACGCCAGCACCTCGCGCAGGACCAGCACCGCCCGCTGGCGCGGCGGCAGATGTTGCAACGCCGCGACGAAGGCCAGCCGCACCGACTCGCGGCGAATCACGCGGTCGGCCGGGTCGAGCACCCGCGCGTCGGGGACCGGATCGAGCCATCGGTCGGCGGGCACCACCGCATCCGGATCGAATCCGGTCGAGACCGGGCCCTCCCACACCAGCATCCGGCGCCGCGCCGAGCGCAGCATGTCCAGGCAGATGTTGGTGGCGATGGCGTGGACCCAGGTCGACAGCCGGCCGCGCCCGGGATCGAAGCTGTCGAATCGGGTGTAGGCGCGAATCATCGTCTCCTGCACCGCGTCGTCGGCATCGGCCGACGAACCGAGCAGACGGTAGCAGTAGCCGGTCAGCGGAATCCGCAGCGCCTCGAGTGCATCGGACTCCGACAGCGGTTCACTCGCGGATACACTCACCGTCCCATGCTCGCACTCGCGTCCGGCCGGCGACAGCGGGACCGGCCGGGTAGCTTGCCGGTCATGAAGCTACGCGCGGGCGGGGTCGATTTTCACTACGTGGAGCACGGCACGGGCCGGCCGGTGCTGGTGCTGCACGGCGCCGGCGTCGATCATCGCGAGGCCGAGGCGTGCTTCGACCCGATACTCGGGGACACCGCCGGATTGCGGCGCATCTACCCCGACCTGCCCGGAACGGGATCCACCACCGCACCCGACACGCTGCGCAGCGCCGACGATGCCCTCGACGCGCTGCTGGGTTTCGCGGACGAGGTGACCGGCGGTGGTTTCCTGCTGATCGGCCACTCGGCCGGCGGGTACTACGCGCAGGCGATGGCCGCGCGACGTGCCGATCGGGTGGCGGGCCTGGCGCTGGTCTGCCCGCTGTTGCCCGGATTGCGGGACATTCCCGCACACCGCATCGTGGCCGGGCAGGGCGATCTCGGCGACGACGATTTCCGCGGCTACTTCGTCGTCCGAACACCCGAAATGCTCGACCGCTACGAGCGTTTCGTCGCCCCGGCCGCCGCACCGGCCGATCCGGCCGCGGCCCGGCGCATCGGTGAGCGGTGGCAGCTGAGCCCGGACGGCGCACCGCCCTATCCGGGGCCGACCACGATCGTGGCCGGACGGCTGGATTCGACGGTCGGTTGTGCGGCGGCGACCGACCTGTTCGCGCGCAGTCCGCACGCGACGCTCGCCGTCGTCGACGAGGCCGGACATGCCCTTCCGCACGAACAGCCGGAACTGCTGCGCGCCCTGCTGGCCGAATGGCTCACGCGCGTGGCGCGCGCCGGCGATCGACCGTGACGTTCACCCGGCCGGTGCCGGCGGAGGCGGGACCAATCCGACATACACCTCGACATCGAATACATCGTGGTTTGCCAACGGAACGCTCGGAGAAAGGAACGCTGTGATAAGCGGAATCATTGCGGTTGTCGGAGCTTTGGCCTCGGGTCTCGGATCGATCCTCACCGGCCTGATCGGCGCTTTGCTCTGATCGAGGCTTCGCAGACCCGGTGAACCGATTCCGGCTTCGCCGGGTCTCCGCGGGCAGTTCGGCGCGCCGAGCGCCGAACTCTTGCCCGCGAGCGCATCGATGGGAAGAGTGGCCGCCGGATCTGTTCTCTCGACGAGGAGGCGCGGCGTGCGTTTCGGCATCTTCATTCCGCAGGGCTGGCGACTGGATCTGGTCGGCATCGAACCGGGGGCGCAGTGGGGTGTGATGCGGGGCCTGGCGCAGCGAGCCGACGCCGCGGACGTCTGGGAATCGCTGTGGGTCTACGACCACTTCCACACCGTGCCGGTTCCCACCGAGGAAGCGACACACGAGGCGTGGACGCTCATGTCGGCGTTCGCCGCCACCACGACGCGCATCCGGCTGGGCCAGATGTGCACGGCGATCAGCTATCGGAACCCGGCCTACCTCGCCAAGGTGGCCGCGACCGTGGATCTCGTCTCGGGCGGACGGGTCGAGATGGGTATCGGCGCCGGCTGGTACGAGCACGAGTGGCGCGCCTACGGCTACGGATTCCCTTCCGCGGGTGAGCGTTTGGGCCGGCTGGACGAGGGTGTGCAGATCTTCCGTCAGGCGTGGACCACCGGCACCGCCACCCTCGACGGCAAGTACTACCGGGTCGACGGCGCCCGGGTGTATCCGTTGCCGCTCCAGCACGGCGGTATTCCGATCTGGATCGCGGGTGGCGGCGAGAAGGTCACGCTGCGCATCGCCGCGAAATACGCGCAGTACACCAACTTCGCGGGCGATCCCGCGACCTTCACCCGCAAATCCGAGCTGCTGCGCGAGCATTGCGTCTCCGTCGGAACCGATTTCGACGCGATCACCCGCAGTGCCAACTTCAACACCGTGGTCGGCGCCACCGAGGCAGAGGTGCGCGAACGGCTGGACGCACTCGCCTCGCGGCTCGCTCCTGTGCTCGGGGCCGAGGCGGCGCGGAACTGGGTCGCCAACCTCTCCGCCGATTCCCTCGCGGTCGGCACACCGGAACAGATCGTCGAGAACCTGTGCCGGGTCCGCGATCTGGGCTTGTCGTACGCGATCCACAACTTCCCCGAATCGGCATACGACCTCTCCGGGGTGGAGTTGTTCGAGCGTGCGGTGATTCCCGCGCTGCGATGAACCGCCGCCCTCAGTCGATGCGCACGTCCTCCGGTGACCAGAACGCTCGCATACCGGTGATCCGCGCGTCCTCGTCGAAGGTCATCACATCGATCGGTTCGATCGTCGTTGTGCGGGAACCGGTTTCGGTGACCACCCGGAACCGGAACGCCGCTGCGCCGCCCGCGATCCGCAGGTCGAGCAGTTCGGTGCGCATATGCGCGGAATCCAATGCGCCGTAGAACTTTTCGATCGCGGCCCGGCCGATGTGCGGTGGTGAACCGAACGGATCCTCCACGGTGGCGTCCTCGCTGTAACATGCCGCCACATCGGCGGCCGACCCCGAGCCCACCGCCTCGAGATACCGGTGCACCGCTGCTCGAATCCGTTCCGCTGAAGCCATGGGACAACGAAAACACGGATCCGGCGCGGTGCCGCGGGCCGATCCCGCCTGCCGGGACGGTCGGTGAGCCGCCGGCGGGACATCCGAAGCCGCCACCAGGAAAGGGATACGCATGAACCATCGCATGGGCGCGGGTGCGGTATGAGCGCCACCGACGACCACACGGACGACGAACGCTATCGGGAGCTCGCGGCGTCGGCCCGATCCCTGCTGGCGGGGGAACACGACCGGATCGCCAACGCCGCCAATCTGTCGGCGCTCGTCTATCACGGTCTTCCCGGTCTGAACTGGGTGGGATTCTATTTCTACGACGGGAGGGAGCTGGTGGTCGGCCCCTTCCAGGGCCGCCCGGCGTGTGTGCGGATCGGGCTGGATCGCGGTGTGTGCGGTGCGGCGGCGCGGACCCGCCGGACTCAACGCGTCGCCGACGTGCACGCGGTGCCCGACCATATCGCCTGTGATCCGCTGAGCAGATCCGAACTGGTGGTGCCGCTGGTGTCGGAGGGCGCGCTGCTCGGCGTCTTCGATCTGGACAGTCCCGAACTCGACCGATTCGGTCCGGTCGATCAGCGGGGCCTGGAGGAGATCGCGGCCATCTATCTCGCCTCGGTCGAAAGGAGGGACTGAACGGACGTCCGGCTCGACGTCGCAGTGCCGCAACCGAATCGGAGGCGTGTTCCGCGTGTCGCCGGTCGGCTACGAGGCCGCCTGCATCGCCGGCCGGAAGGCCTGGGGGCTCGGTCGGCCCAACGTCCACCTGGCCGCGGCCAGTGCCTCCGCACACGACGCCTTCAGGCGTAGATGCTGGGGGCGGGGATAGCCGGCGGCGTCGACTTCTGCCCGCAGTCCCACGATTCGACGTTCCAGCAGGCGTGCGTCCGCGGTCTTCAGCCCGCGCCGCGCAGATGTCAACGCGGTCAACACTCTGCGCTGGAGATCGTCCATACAGCACACCTCCTGTGGTGATGGGCCTCGACGGTGACGAGGTTCGTTCCGGTGCGGATTGTCGATGGGTACCCCGGCGACGTGCCGTGAAAACGGCGCTCCCCGTACGAGGCGCAATAAGGCAAACGGCTTGTACCGGACGAACATTCGTCCTCCGCGTCGGCGGGCTCGCCGGGACGAGGTTTGCCGCGGCGGGCAGCGGGGCACTCGAAGACTGGTCGTCATACCTCGGCCCCGCTTTGCCGGGCCGGTATGCCGCCGGTGTTGTTGACTCATCGCGTCGGATCGAGGTCCGTTATGCACAGTGACCCACCCGGTCGCACCGGTGCGTCGCCTGTTTCGGCGGCCGGGGTCGCCGCACTGCTGCGTGCCCTGCCCGGCTCACCGATGGCCGGGGTGACCGCGCACGGCGGAACGGTGCTCGAGATCGTGGCGGCGACGACGCATCGCGCGCGAATGGTCGAGGAGGCTCAGTTGCTCCACCCCGACAGCCCCGCTCGCGAGGTGGCGGCGACCGGCGTGCCGATCGTGATCACCGATCTCGCGGGCAGTTCGCGCTGGCCGGGGTGCGGCGCGGAACTGCGGTTGTGGGGAGTGCAGGCGGTGCAGTGCCAGCCGCTGTCCGACGACGACGGTTCGGTGGTCGGGGTCCTGAGCATCTACACCCCGGCCGCGAATGGGCTGAGCGAAGAACTCGCCGACGCACTGCATCCGGTGTGCCGTTGTGCCACCGACCTGTTGCAGATCCGCCGCCGCAATCCACCGCGGCTGCGGCGGGACTGACGGCGGTACACCGCCGGGGCGGCGGTGTGGTCGCCGCCACTCGAAAGCTCACCGCCGGGGATCCGCCGTCGGTGATATCCGGGCCCTCATTAGCATCGACGTGGCGTACCCGTCGAGGAAACCGAGGACCTGCGTTGACTACCGAACAACTTGACCGCTGGAACGCCCAGGAAGCTGCCGCGGAGGCGATGATCCCCATCATCGGCACGTTGTATCGGGCGAAGGGTGTGACGGTCCTGCTGCACAGCCGGTCGCTGGTGAACCGGTCGGTGATCAGCATTCTGCGGACACACCGGTTCGCCCGCCAGATCGAGGGCGAAGAGCTGTCGGTGGACGAGACGCTGCCGTTCCTGCGCGTCCTCGACGAACTGGATCTCGGCCCGTGCAAGATCGATCTCGGCCAGCTGGTCGTGGCCTATCGCGCCGACGACCGCGGGCTCTCGGTTCGGGAGTTCACCGAGGTGGTTCTGGCCGAGGTGATCGGCGGCAACAAGGCGCAGTCGCCGGGTCCGCGCGATGTCGTGCTGTACGGCTTCGGCCGGATCGGCCGGCTGGTCACCCGCCTGCTCATCGAGAAGGTCGGCTCCGGCAACGGGCTGAACCTGCGCGCGGTGGTGGTTCGCCGCGGCGGCGACGGTGACCTGGCCAAGCGCGCGTCGCTGCTGCGCCGCGATTCGGTGCACGGGCACTTCAACGGCACCATCAAGGTCGACGCCGACAACGACACGATCATCGCCAACGGCAACGTCATCAAGTTCATCTACAGCGACGATCCGACCACCATCGACTACACCGAATACGGAATCGACGACGCGATCCTGATCGACAACACCGGCAAGTGGCGCGATCGCGACGGGCTGTCGCAGCATCTGCGCCCCGGCATCGCGAAGGTGGTCCTCACCGCACCCGGTAAGGGCGACGTCCCGAATATCGTGCACGGCGTCAACCACCGCGACCTCGATCTGACGCAGCGGATCTTCTCGTGCGCCTCCTGCACCACCAACGCGATCGTGCCGCCGCTCAAGGCCATGGACGACGAATTCGGCATCACCCGCGGCCACGTGGAAACCGTGCACTCGTTCACCAACGATCAGAATCTGCTGGACAACTACCACAAGGCGGACCGCCGCGGCCGCTCCGCGCCGTTCAACCTGGTTCTGACCGAAACCGGCGCCGCCTCCGCCGTCGCCAAGGCGATGCCGGACTTCAAGGCCAAGATCACCGGTAACTCGATTCGCGTCCCCACCCCGGATGTGTCCGTCGCCATCCTGAACCTGCAACTCGAACGGGAGACGACGAAGTCCGAGGTGCTCGAGTACCTGCGGCAGGTGTCGCTCGCCGGCCCGCTGAGCCGCAATCTCGACTACATCGCCGCGTCCGACGTGGTGTCCAGCGATTTCATCGGCTCGCGCGCGGCCTCGATCATCGACGCCAACGCCACCATCGTCGAGGGCGACACCGCGATCCTGTACTGCTGGTACGACAACGAATTCGGTTATTCGTCCCAGGTGGTCCGGACGGTGCAGTACATCTCGGGTATCGAGTACCCGACCTATCCGCGGTTCGCGGATCGGTCGCAGGATGCCGCCGATGTGCGCGCGCTCGCCGCGGTCGAGGCGGGGTAGCCGCGCCCGGTCAGTGGGTGAGGACGACCTTGACGACGACCACCGTCGTCGCGACGGCGGTCAGCAGGAGTGCCGTGAAAATGGTCGAGCGGCCGGGTCTGGCGCCTTTGAGCCGTTCGATGACGAAGACGATGCCGCCGATGCGGACGAGCATCGCCACCTCGGCGACGATCTGTGCGGTGCGGGGTTCGAGCCAGTCGACGGCGGCGGCCGCCAGGATGATCGACGGCAGCACCGCGGAGCTGAGAATCGGCACCGAATCGCGCAGTTCCTCCCACCGCTGCCGCGGCGTGAGCGCGCGGTTCTCCCGCACGGCCTGGCCGACGCCCTCGGCGAAGGCGTGCGCGACGAAGGTGGACAGGGCGGTGCCGACGACCACGAGGATTCCGACGTGCTCCTCGGTGGTGGTCACCGGGATCAGCGCGGCGAGGATGAGGATGTTGCCGTAGACGTAGGCGCTGATCCGGCTGGCGGCATTGCTGCGGTCCAGCGGAGTGCGCCGGGAGAACAGGGGACCGTGGAGCAGTGCGTTGCGGCTGCCGTCCATGAGTCTCCCGTTTCTGATCGTCCGGTGCGGGGCGCGGCCACGGGTCGGGCACGGGTGGGGCAGGCGGGCCGCCGCGAACAACCCTAGGACATCGGTGACCTGCCCACCTGGCGGTGCGGCGCGTTCGTCTGGTTTGCTCTGGCAGAGCCGGGCATTCGCGCCCGGCGCGTGCGTGGGTGCCCGGCGACAGGTGGAACGCGAGGTCAGGTTATGGGGTTCGGGGACGGCGGTCCGGCGGGGGAGCCGCGCGGCGTGACCGGAGTGGCCCTTTGGGTCGGTGTGCTGTGGGGTGCGCTGGTGGCCGTGCTCACCGCACCGCTCGCCGCGGCGGTGGTGGCGAGCGTGTATCGGTTCCCGATTCCGTTCGGTGAGTACGCCGCAGGACTTCACGAGGCGGTGAACGCCGCGCTGGCCGCGGTGTTCTATCTCGTGATGGGCGGCGGCATGTTGCTGGCCGTGCTCGGTGGTGTGGCGGGGTTGATGATCGTGCGCGCGCACGGCCGGCGGCTCGGGCGTTCGCTGGCGCTCACCTTCGCGGCGGGATTCGGGCTGGCGGTGCTGGGCGCGTTCGCGCTCGCCCTGCTCGAGCACGTCATCGGCCCGTGGTGACGAGCCCCGTAATGACCGCCGGTCCGGTCAATCCGCCGCCGTAAGTGGTTCGCGCAGTTCGCGTTTGAGTAGTTTCCCGCTCTGGTTGCGGGGCAGCGACTCGGCGAAGCGAATGTTCTTGGGCACCTTGAAGGGGGCGATCAGCTCCTTGACGTGCGCGATCAGCGCCTCGGCCGTCGTCTCGCGGCCCTCGTGCAGCACCACGACAGCGGTGACGGCCTCGATCCACTTCTCGTCCGGGGTGCCGATGACCGCGACCTCGGCGACGGCGGGATGGGTGTAGAGGGCGTCTTCGACCTCGCGGGAGGCGACGAGGATACCGCCGGTGTTGATGACGTCCCTGATCCGGTCGACGACGGTGATGTACCCGTCGGCATCCCGCGTCACCAGGTCGCCGGAGTGGAACCACCCGCCGCGGAAGGCCTCCGCGGTCGCCTCGGGATTGTCCCAGTACCCCCGGCACAGCTGTGGCGAGCGATAGAGGACCTCACCCGGCTCGCCGGGGCCGACATCGTTGCCGTCGGCGTCGACCACACGGGTTTCCACGAAGAACACCGCCCGCCCGCACGACGACGGCCGCTCGGCATGTTCCTCCGGGCGCAGCACCGTGGCCAGCGGCCCGATCTCCGACTGTCCGAAGCAGTTGTAGAAGCCGAGGTCGGGATAGCGTTCCCGCAGCCTGTTCAGCACGGTCACCGGCATGATCGAGGCGCCGTACTGGGCCTTGCGCAGCGACGACAGGTCGCGGCGGTCGAGGTCGGGGTGGTTGGACAGCGGCACCCAGACGGTCGGGGCGAGGAACAGCGAACCGATCCGGTCCTGTTCGACCCGGCGCAGAATCTCCGGGATATCCGGGGTGGCCATGAGGTGCACGGTCGCGCCGACCGCCAGGTAGGGCAGCATGAACACGTGCATGCCCGCCGAGTGGTACAGCGGCATGGCGACGAGCGGATTGTCGTTCGCACGCAGGTCCAGCGCGATCACCGACGAGACGTACTCGAAGACGAGCGCCTCATGAGTCATCATGGCGCCCTTGGGTTTCGACGTCGTGCCCGAGGTGTAGAGCAGTTGGGCCAGATCGGTGGCGGACGCCCGGGACGAGAAGTCCGAGACCTCGTCCGCGGCGTCGGCGACCTCCCGCAGCGATCCGTCGGCATCGCGCAGGGGTACCACGTAGTCGACCGCGGTGAGTTCGCCCCGCACCTGATCGAGCGTGCCGATCAGCGCGGGATCGGCCAGGACGGCCCGCGCGCCCGACTGGGAGACCAGGTAGCTCAACTCCCCGCCCTTCAGGGCGTAGTTCACCGGTACGTGCACCAGGCCTGCCCGCGCGCAGGCCAGGAAGCCGATCACGTACGCGTCGGAATTGGTGCCGTAGGCGGCGACCCGATCGCCCGCGGCCAGGCCGAGGCCGAGCAGATGGGCCGCCGCCCGGGTGACCGCGGCGTCGAGTTCCCGGTAGGTGTAGGCCCGGCCTTCGAATGTCAGCGCGGTGCGGCCCGGGACCTTCGCCGCCGAACGGTGCAGCACGCCGTCGATGGTGTGCGTGCGGGGATCGAGACTCATAGGCCGGAGATTATAGGACGTCCAACTAGTTTGGTGGGGAATTCGCGAGCCGTTCTGCCGGTCTAGCCGGCGAACCGGCTCCCTGGGCGTACATTCGTGTCCGTGGCGCCTGCCCGTCACGGCTCGCGTCCATGACACGGAACCGGCTGTGAGGAGGCGAGATGGCGCAGGACAAGCGCGAGGTGTTCCGGGCTCTGGTGGAACGGATTCGCGATGGCGACGGCAGCACCCCACGGGAGCAGCGGGCGCAAGCCTTCGGAAACGCCGGACCGCCACCGCTGCGTGAACTCGTCGACAAGGTCGCGACCCGCCCGACCGAGGTGACCGATGCCGACTTCGCGGCGGCGCGGGCATCGGGATTCGGCGATGACGAACTCGTCGAACTGGTCATCGCCGCCGCGGTCGGGCAGTCCGCACGGCAGTACGACGCCGGGCTCGCGGCGCTGGCCGAAGCGGCCGGGGAGCGTGGCTGATGCGGCCGGACATCCTGAACCACGGCTATCGCCCCGGAACCAAACTCCTGTTCAAGGCGATCCGAGTGTTCTCCGGTCACCCGCTGCCCGATGCCGCGAAGCTGGTGTTCTATCGTCCGGATTTCTACGGCACGCGAGCGAAGGCGTTCACCCACGCGGCGATGCGCGGACCCTCCGAATGGTCGGTCGCCGACCGGGAGCTGATGGCCGCGTACGTGTCGAAGGTCAACGACTCCGCGTTCTGCATCGGTGCCCACAGCGCGACCGCGAGGCGCGCGTATGCCGACGAGGCGAAAGTTCGTGCGGTGCTCGACGATCCGGATTCCGCGTCGATCGACGCGGGCCTGCGCGCGACGCTGCTGCTCCTGGGCAAGCTGACCCGCGACGGGGAGGTCGATGCCGACGACGTCCGAAAGGTCCTGTCCGCCGGAGTGTCGCCACAACAGGTCGAGGACGCCTTGGCGGTCTGCGCCGCCTTCAACACGACCAACCGGCTCGCGGACGCCTTCGGATTCGACGTCCTGGGTCCGGACGGTTTCGACGCGGGCGCGAAATACCTGCTGAAGCGAGGCTATCGGTAGCGAGCGGGAGTGGTCCGCGGATGTCTGTCCGGTGGAAATCTAGAACAAGTTCTCGCAATGGGTAGACAGTTTTGGTAAGTTGTCTACTAGTTCACGAGGGTTTCGCCGTGCCGTCGATTCGGTTGCGACAAACCTTGTGTCACAACCGAATCGCACTGGAACGCCAGCTCCGACCGAGGGGAAGACCATGGCCATCGTCCACCCACTGCCGACGACCGAGGGTGACCGGCGCACGCTGGCGCTGGACAGTCCGGTGGATCGCCGGCGCATCGGCGAACTCGAGGTGGACACCACCGCCGAGGTGCAGAGCGCGGTCGCGCGCGCCCGCGCCGCCCAGCCCGCCTGGGCCGCCCGCAGCATCACCGAGCGCGCCGAGATCGTGCGCGCCGCCATCGGTGTGATCGTCGCCCGGCGCGCGGAGATCGCCGAGACCATCCGCACCGAGACCGGTAAGCCGGAGGCCGAGGCGCTCGGCGTCGAGATCGTGCCCGCCTGCGACTTCCTCAACTACTGGACCGCGCGCGCCCGGCGTGATCTGCGCTCGCACCGGCAGCGGCTGCACGGTTATCTGAAACCGATGAAGAAGCTGTACATGCAGTATCAGCCGCTCGGCGTGATCGGCGTCGTGACGCCGTGGAACGCGCCGTTCGTGCTGTCGCTCAATCCGGTGGTGCAGGCGCTGGTCGCCGGCAACACCGTGGTGTTCAAACCGTCCGAGGTGACGCCGCGTTCGGGGGAATGGGTGGCGCGGGTGCTGCACGAGGCGGGGGTGCCGGAGGATGTCGTGCAGGTGCTGCACGGCGACGGCGAAACCGGTGCGGCACTGGTCGATTCGGATATCGACAAGGTGTGCTTCACCGGCAGCGTCGGCACCGGCCGCAAGATCGCTGCCGCCTGCGCGACCCGGTTGCTGCCGTGCACCCTGGAGTTGGGCGGCAAGGACGCCATGATCGTCTGTGCGGACGCCGATCTCGAGCGCGCCGCCGCCGGCGCGGTGTATCTGTCGATGTTCAACACCGGCCAGGTCTGCATGAGCGTGGAACGCATCTACGTGGTCGACAGCGTCGCGGACGAGTTCATCCGGCTGGTCACCGAGAAGGCGGCGGGGGTCACCTACGGTCCCGGCGACACCGATATGGGCCCGCTGTTCTGGGATCGCCAGCGCGACATCGTGATCCGGCACATCGACGACGCGAAGGCCAAGGGCGCCGACATCGTGGTGGGCGGCGCGGCCGACACCGGCGAGGGCCTGTACTTCCAGCCCACCGTCGTCGTCGGCGCGCACCACGACATGGACTTGATGACCGAGGAGACGTTCGGTCCGATCACCACCATCATGCGGGTCCGTGACGAGGACGAGGCCATCCGGCTGGCCAACGACTGCAAATACGGGCTGAGCGGCTCGGTGTTCACCAAGGACGCCGCCAAGGCCCGGCGCATCGCGGCCCAGCTCACCACGGGTTCGGTCGTGCACAACGACGCGGCCGTCATCTACGGTGTGCCCGAGGCGCCCTTCGGCGGGCGCAAGGACAGCGGCGTCGGCCAGGTCAACGGCCCGGGCGCACTGCGCAGCTTCACCCATGCCCAGCCGGTCCTGATCGACCGCTGGCAGTCCAAGCAGGAAAGCATCTGGTACCCCTACTCGGAGAAGACCATTCGCAACCTCGACGGTCTCATCCGCTACGGGTTCGGCAACAAGATCCTGCGCAAACTGCTGTCCTGACGGTCGCGCTCACGCCGCGGCCGGGCCGGGCAACAGGGCGAGCAGATTGTGGACCAGCGCTCGCTCGTCGCCGGTGCGGTGCGCGGTGTAAATGGTTGTGTCCGCGTCGGTTTCGGTCAGCGGGATGATCCGCGCCGAAGCCGGCGCCGTGAAGGTGGCGCTGCGCGGCGCGACCGTGATGCCGAGGCCCGCGGCCACCAGATAGAGAATGATGGTCCAGTTGGTGGCCTCCTGCACGATGCGCGGGCGGCGGCCCGATCGCAGCAGGGGAGCCAGGTTCCGGTCGTGGGCCAGGGAGCCTGCGGCGCGCGGGAAGAAGACCACCGGGTGATCGACCAGTTCGGCCCCGGTGACGGAATCGCGTCCGGCCAGCGGATGGTCGTCGGGCACCACCGCGACGAACGGCTCGGTCATGAGCGGTGTGATGGTGGTACCCGGCCGCGGATCGGGATCGCGCACGATCGCGAGGTCCAGGGCGCCGTTGGCGAGCCGCTCCATCAGATGGCTGGTGAACCCCTCGACCAGGTCGACCTCGACGAGCGGATAGCGGTCGCGAAACGCGCGCACCCCGCGCAGGGGTTCGAGCGGCAGTACCGACGGCACGAAGCCCAGGTAGAGCGTCCCCTGCCCGCCCTGCCCGATCCGCGCGACCTCGGCCAGATCGCGTTGTGCGTGCCCGAGCAGGGCCTCGGCGCGATCACGCAGGACGGAGCCGGCGGGAGTCAGGGCCACCGTGCGCGAGGTGCGATCGAACAGCCGGGCGCCGAGCAGCGTCTCGAGCCGCCGGATCTGCTGGGTCAGGGCGGGCTGGGCGATGTGCAGCCGGGCCGCGGCACGGCCGAAATGCAATTCCTCCGCGACCGCCAGGAAGTAGCGAAGGTGCCGCAGCTCTACCCCGTCCACCGGCCGCCATCCATAAGTTCACGATATCAATCGGAGCTATCGAATATTGGACGCTATGAGTTCCGGCGCGCATCCTGGTGACGTGATTCTCGTCGAACCGATGTCCGGGCCGGCCGACGCCGCCGCCTTCGAAGAACTCAATCTGGAATGGATCACCGCTCTGTTCGGCGTCGAACCGGCCGACCTCGCCACCCTCGGCAATCCGCAGCGGATCGTGACCGACGGCGGGCAGGTGCTGATCGCGCGCGACGGTGACGACCGCGTCGGGTGCGTCGCGCTGGTCGCGGAGGATCCGGGCGTCTTCGAAATCTCGAAGATGGCGGTCGCGCCGCGGGTGCGGGGCCGGGGCATCGGCCGTCTGCTGCTGAACGCCGCCATCGACCACGCTCGCGCATGCGGCGCGACCTCGCTGTTCCTGGCGAGCAACGGGCGCCTGGCCGACGCCGTGCACCTGTACGAATCGGTGGGATTCGTCCATGTGCCGCCGGAGCAGCTGCGGCCCATTCCCTACGATCGTGCCGACGTTTTCATGAAATTCGATCTGGCGGAACAGGTTTCGTCCGTCTGAGCCCCCGGTGGCCGTTCCGGAATCCGGTGATCAGTTGATCGGCGGACGCCCCTGCACGTCCACGCCCGAGCCGTTCCAGTGGAACGACACCGTCGTCGAGGTCCCGTCGGGGCAGGCGTTGCAGCTACCGGGCGTCTTGTAGGTCAATACGACGGTGTCGTCGGTACCGGCTCCGGTGTCGATCGTGGTGAACGCCTGGGCTTTCGGCGTGGCGGTGCCGACGTAGTCGCCCTTGTGGAACAGCAGCGCGTGCTCCGGTGAGCTCGCGGTGGCGCGCTGAATCGTGACCACCACGACCGACAGTGTCGAACACCGGTTGTAGGTGCCGCGCAGTGCGGGCGGGTTGTCGTTCCATGCCCAGGTGTCACCGCCACCGGCGTCGTAGGGCGGCACGGTGGCGACGGCCCGGCGAATCTCCGGCGCCGAGAGGTCGGTCGCGCAGTCCGCCGAACCGGACGTCGTGACGGGGGAAACGGTTCCCTGCGTGGTGGGCGCCACCCGCGTCGGCGACACTGCCGCCGAGGTAGCGGAACTCGCAGTGGCGGAGGCGTTTTCGGGCCCATTGCCACATCCGGTCGATAAGGCGAGAGCCACGCAGACAATTACCGGCAGACAGGCCCGCTGGAGTTGCCGGCGCGGGAGGCGAGAGGTGGCGGAGCGTTGCGCGGGGACGGTCATCTGTCGAGTGTGGCGGATCGACGCGGTGAGTCCCTTCGTTTTCCGAGCGAACGGTGACCCCAGTTCTCGGGTCAAGCAACTGGAACCTGCCGGGCGGCCCGGCAACTGCGTAGCGTGTCCACACACACGTCGCCGGGGACGGCGATGCCGTCGGCTTCTGCAGAACAGGAAGACATCGTGTCCGAATTGTCGCCGGTTCCGGCCTGTCTCGCCCACGCGATCGCCGATCGCACAGCGCCCGCCGCTGCCCCGGAACCACGGCCGCAGCTCAGTGCCAGAGAAGTGGAAGTACTGCTCGCGTGGATCCTCGGGGAGACCAAAGGCGAGGTCTGCCGCACACTGTTCATCGCGCCCGGAACGGTCAACACGCACCTCGCCCGGATCCGGGAGAAGTACCGCGCCGCCGGTCGGCCGGCGCCGACGAAGGCCGCGCTGCTGGCACGCGCGCTGCAGGACGGGTATCTGAACCTCGACGACATCTGAGGTCGCGGTTACGGATCGGGCCGCAGCGCCGGGCATGCCGGGGTATCGATCTCGATCCGGCGGATGCCGGAGCGGGGATCGTTGACGACGATGGTGGCCAGAATCGCTCTGTGCGGCGGCAGGATTCGAACGTGAGCCGTCCCGGCGGACGCGGTGGCCAGCTCCGCGGCGACGGTACCGAGTACCCGTCGGCGGGTGGCGGCGGGAAGGTCGTCGAGGCCGTGGTCGTCGATCAGGATGACGTCGACGCCGCGCAACCGCGCGTGGCGCGCTGCTGTCGTGACCGGTTCGGTGGCGAGTGCGGGGGCTCGCAGCGTATCGCGCAGATGTGCCTCGATCAGCCGGCAGTCCTCGCGGGTGCGCTCGTCGAGGGGCTGGGGGCCCGCGATTCGTTCGAGGATGGGGCGGACCATATCGTCCAGGCGCTGGATCTGGGCTCGTCGTTCGTCGAGTGCGGCGGCCGCGGCGGCTTCGGAGCCCACCTGCCGCGTCGACTCCTCCCGCAACCGGAAGATGGCCCGGGCCGCCGGGCGCAGGGTGTAGGCGAAGAAGGTCGCCATCATCAGCGGGCCCAGGTTGATAACCGAAATCGCCACGCCGTGACCCAATCCCTGTCCGCTCTGCCACGACCACACGGCGGAGGTGGCGATCAGTGACAGCAGACCGGCCCACGCGGCTCCCGTGCGTCCGCGCACGCACATGAAGGTCGCGGTCACGGTGCCGGCCCCGAACGACCACAGTTGCGCGACCGAGGTCGGGGGGATCGGCAGGTTGAACAGGGTCAGAGCGGCTGTCGCCGGAATCGAGGCGGCCAGCGCGGCGGTGGCGGGCAGGGGCAGCGGATCGGGGCGGATGCGCAACAGTGCCGCGGTCGCCGCGGCGGTGATGGCCAATCCGGTCGGTACCGGCCACAGGTGGCGGGTCTGTTGTGCGGACGAAAGGCTCAGTGCCGCTTCCGACATCAGGTAGAAGGCCGCGATCAGCCAGGCCGGCCGGGTGTCCATGCCGAGCAGGGTGCGAGCATCGCGCACCGGGCCGGTGGCGGCGCTCATCGCTCGTCCGCCTGCCAGGACAGGTGAATCCGGGTGCCCGCGCCCGGACGGCTCCGCACCTCGACGTCGCCACCGGGCAGGCGGCGCACCCGCTCCACGATGCTGACGGCCAGCCCGAGGCGGTGGGCCGGAACCTTCGCCGGATCGAATCCGCGGCCGTCGTCGGCCGCGGTGACCTCGATCCGGCCGTCGGCGAATCCCAGGCTCACCGTGCGGGCGGCGTGTGCTCCGGCGTGAATGACGCTGTTGCGCACCGCTTCCGCGACGGCGGCACCGAGGATCTGTATCGGTTCGGCGGGGAAGTAGCGGTCGCCGGTGGCCGCGTCCTCGCTCACCGTGACCGGCAGTCGGTCGTCGACATCGGCGACCGCGGTGCGAATGTGCGCGGCGGCCGTCGCCGCCGTAAAGCCCTGCGCGCCTTCGGAACCCACGTCGCCGAGCTTGGCCAGCGCCATTTCGGCCTGGTGGCGCACCTCCGACCGCCGCGTTCCCCGCGCGGCCGCCAGCAATGTCGACATCACCCAATCGTGCAGCAGGGCGTTGAAGCGGGCGCGTTGCACGGTGCGCGCGGTGGCTGCCGCGGCGGCGGCCGCGGCCTCGTGGGCTTCGGTCCTGGTCGCGTCCAGAATCCGTCCGGTGCGCATCGCCATCAGCCCGGCGGCGACGAAGAGCAGGCAGAAGCTGATCGCGAACATCAGGTCCGGGACGAAGCGGCCGTTGTGGCCGGGCGCCCGGCAGACATGGTTGATGATCTGGACCGGAACCACCGCCGCGAGCAGGACGGCCACCGTCCGGCCCGCCGGCCAGACCAGCGCCGCGGACAGTCCGGCCAGGCCGGGAATGGTGGAGATCCACGCATCGGCCTGCAGCAGTTCGCCGTTCCACGCCACGGGCCACAGGACTGCCGCGACCACGAAACCGAGCGCGGTGACGGCGGCGGTCGCGCGGACCCACCGGAGGTCGGAATGAAACGAGAACAGGCCCATCACGATCGCCGGGCCGTAGACGATGCCCACCGCGAGCACGGTCCACCAGAGGGCCAGATCGCCGGCTTGGCTGGAGATGGTCGCGGCCATCAGGAACAGATAGGCCACATAACCGGAGGAGAGGAAGCGGGCGAACAACCGGGTGATGCGGTCCTCGGCCGGGCCTACCGTCGTCCGCGGGTGACCGGCGTGCGGAGCTACCGGCGTCGACGTGGTATCGGCAGCCACCCGTCCTCCAGAGCACGTTTGAACAGTTCGGTTTTGGTGCGCGACGGCCGCCCCGCCTCGGCGTACTTCTGCCGGATCCGGGCCAGATAGGCATTGACGGTGTCTTCGGTGAGGCTGGTGAGCCGCGCGACGCGGGCCGCCGATTCGCCCGAGGCGTACAGGGCGAGCACGTCGCGCTGGCGAGGGCTGAGGGTGACCGTGGTGAAGTTCTCGTCGGAGTCGATGGCGACCGCCCACTCCGTCGTCGGCACCTGGCGCCCGGCCGCGGCGTCGCGCACCGCGGCGGCGACCACCTCGTCGCGTTCGGATTTCCGCACGACTCCGAGAACACCGGCCCGGGCGGCGGCGCGTACCAGGAACGGTTCGTCGCCGGAGGTGAATACGAGGGTTTCGATGCCGGCGGCCCGCAGTTGCTCGATATTGGTGGCGGGGGAGGAACCGTCGGGTAGTCGCAGATCGAGGACGACGAGCGCCAGATCCGTTGTGACGGAGAGCAATTCCGCTACCGACGCGCCCGTGGCCGCGATGGTGACCGTGGGCTCACCGGCGAGTATCTGGCGCAGACCGGCGATGGTGACCTGGTGGTCCTCGACGACACCGATGCGATAGGGGTCCCCGGCCGCGACATTCTCCCGCATCATGCCCCCTCCTGTTGCCGACCCGCGCCCGGCTGTGCCGGTCTCGGCGCGCGAATCCGCCGACGAATGATGATTGTTATTCACTCCGCCGGGGTAATTCATTACGTCCGGCCGCTCGGACGTTCACGGACAATTGACCAGTTGTCGTGCGAAATGCCGACTGACGCACTCGCCGCGGCGGGGCAGACTGAGCGGTATGGGATGGCAGCGCCCCAGGTTCGAGGAAGGAGGCGTGGTGGTCGTGACGGCAGAACCGCGCCATGTACCCACGGTCACGGTGGATTTCGACGATCTCGCCGAGCTGATTCTCGCCGTACACACGGTCGTCACCGATGTGCCGCGCCGCCTGCGCCGCCGGCACGACAACGTCGTCGACATCGTCGCGGCGACGCTCAGCGATATCCGCCCCTCGGACGCGGGACGCCGTCATCACCTCCTCCGCACCCCCGCGGCGGCCTTCGCGGTCACCCAGCGCGGGGAAACGATCGACGTCGTCATCGAGCGCGACGACACCCTCGTCAGCGCCGGCTTCTTCGAGCAAACATCCTCGGCCCACACGGATTTCGCCGCCTGGCTCGCCGCCCACACCCACGACGCCCTCCAGGACCGCCACGTCCACTCGATCCTGTCCTGAGCGCTCCGACGGTCCCCGTGGTGTGATCCTGCTATTCCCCTACCGACCGACGGGTTTGCCGAACAGGTTCAGCATGAAGGGGGCGATCTGCGGGAGGACGGTGGTCCGCCCGGGCCATTGCTGCGGATCACGCCCGGTGAGCAGGGCGTCGGTCACCGCGCGCCGGTGTTCCATGAGCTCATAGCGGGGATCGTGCGCGCGGTCGGCCGCGGCCGCCACGATGCGCTGGGTGAGCAGGCCGAGATAGCGCATCAGCGGCGCGGCCGCCCCGAGCAGCAGTTCGCGGTCGCTCGCCGTCGCCGAGTCGAGCAGGCGATCCCAGACGAACGCCGCCCCGGGCCGGTAGCGGTCCAGGACATCGGTGACCCCCGCACCGTCGCGGACCCGTTCGACCGCGAGCCGCACCATATCGGCGGTGTCGTCCTCGCCCGGTTCGATCCCGGTGCGCAGATAGCGGAAGAACAGGTCGACGTTGAGTTTCACCCCGTGCGCGAAATCCGCGGCCACCAACGATTCCGGCAGCCGCGGATACGGCGGCACCACTGCGTAGAACCCGTCCACCATCGCCACGACGCTGCGGTGCAGCTCATCGATTCCCGGTCCCGGTGGCGATGTCATGGCAGGCCCCTCCGTCCCGCGCGACGATTACGGCGACAACATTCGCTCGAAGGTATCGGTCCCGGGCCGGGGTGGCCTGCGGTTCGGATTCGAACCCGAAGGTTCCGCTACCAGTAGCGGACCTGTTTCCCGTCGGTGTCGGTGATGAAGACGGTGGCGTCGGCGGTGTCGAGATCCGCGCGGCGCAGCGGGATGTGGCCGAGGACGATCGGTTCGCCCGTGGCGATCGCGGAGGGCAGGTACTCGCGCAATTCGCTTGTGGGAAAAAGGGTTCGGCGCGTCGTCGCCCGTGCCAGCACGCCCTGGAGGGTGGCCGGATCGGCGGCGGGGGCGCCGTCGGTCGTCACGACCGTGTAGCGGGCTCCCAGGGTGAGGGCGACGAGGGCTCCGGCTCCGCCCCAGCCGGGCGCCTCCTCACCGGGGGAGTGCGCGCGCTGGAGGTGGGCATTGTGCGCGAAGACGAGACTCGGCCCGCGATGCCGCTCCCGCTCGACGATCGTCAGCAGATTCGCGGCCATCATCTCGGCGCGCAGGCTCAGCAGGTCGCCGAGGCGATCGGTGGATGGGGTCGCCATGGCCGCGTGATAACGCAGCAGACCCTGTGCGGTGCGGGCATGGTCGGCCGCCCGGTCGTAGCCGGACGGATCGGCCGGCCGCAGCCCTGGACCCGCGCGGCGCAGGGCACTGGCGAGGTCGTCGGCGACGATGCGCAGGGCACGGGCCCGGTCGGAATTGCCGATGGAGGCGGCCGGGTCGAACATGGCCGCCTCGTTCGTCCAGTCGGCGTCCGCACCGGCCAGGGCGTCGAGGTCGGCTGCCGACGCCGGTCGCAGCGCCGCGGGCAGAGAGTCGGCGACCGCGGCCAGCGCATGTCGCGGACTCGGTGCCGCGGAGATCTCCACCGGCGCGTCGAATCCGTAGCAGTGCACGCGATCCCCCGGCGACCGGCCGGTGTTGTAGGCGCGCAGCCATTCCACGAGTTCGCGATTGCCCGGTATCGCGCCGAAGCCGTGGCTGAACCCGGTGGCGAGGACCTCGTCGATATCCGCGGTGGCGCCGCGGACGTAGTCGTCGACGCGGGTGGCGGCGAAGAAGTCGACCTCGAGCGCGATCGACCGGAATCCCCGCTGCACGAGGTGGGCCAGAATATCGTTGCGCAGCAACGGAAATGCCGCGATGCCGTGTGTCGGCTCGCCGAGGCCGAGCAGGGCCGGGGCCTCAGGGCGCGCGGCGAGCAGTTCGTCGAGGGTGCGGCCCAGGTTCACCGGGTCGTCGAGTGGGCGGCCGATGGCACGCAGTGTGGTGGCAGTGGACATGGATACCCCTTTCCGGCAGCGAATAGCTTCGACACTATCGTTGAAGGTTCGGGTGAAACTTCTGCCGAAGCGAGCTGCAAAAACACCCGTAGAAGTCTCAAACGGAGGTACGTCCTGCGACCCGTCGATCTCGCCCGCGAACACGGATTGTCCGCTCAGGCGATCCGCAATTACGACGAGGCGGGCATCCTGCCGCCGGCCGAGCGCACAGACGCCGGGTATCGCCGCTACACCGTGCTGCACGCGGTGGCGCTGCGCGCATTCCTCGCCCTTCGCACCGGGCACGGACATCGGCAGGCCGCGGAGATCATGCGCTCGATCCATCGCGGCGACCTCGAATCGGCCTACCGGCTCATCGACGCCGCACATGTCGCGCTGCTGACCGAACGCGGCACTCGCACCGAAGTCGCCGCGGCCTTGAGCGGCCTGTCCGCCGCGCCCACACCGGTTCCCGGCCCGCCCCTGACCGTCGGCGAGCTCGCGCGCCGGCTCGGGGTACACCCGGCTACCTTGCGTACCTGGGAAACTCACGACATCCTGCGCCCCGAACGCGACCGCGTGACGGGCTATCGCCGGTACGGCCCGGACGGCGTGCGCGACGCCGAAATCGCCAGGCAACTGCGTCGCGGCGGCTATCTGCTCCCGCAGGTCGCGCAGTTCCTGGAGTCGTTGCGCGCGGCGGGCGGCGCGCAGGCGCTGAGTACCTTTCTCGATGCGTGGCAGGACCGCTTGATCACCCGCAGCCGACATCTCGTGACCGGCGCGGCTCGCCTCGACGAGTACCTGACGCAGATGGATCGGGTCCGGTAGCCGGTCCGGACAGGCGCGGCGAGCCGTAATGGGTTGTGGCGGTGGGGCGATGGGTACGTCAGGAACATGATCACACCCAAGGAGGCAGCGTGAAACGATGGATCGTGCGTACGTTGGCGATGGCCGGTGCGGCGGCGCCGCTGGCGTTCGGCGGCGTGGCCGGCGCCGACACTCCCGGGCCCGTGTACTTCTCCGCGGGGAGGTTGAACTGCTCGATCGCCGACGACGGCAGCGTGGGATGCGACCTCGCCGATCCGACGTGGATGTCCATCCAGCTCGGCGGCAATGTGTCGGTGCCGGTGCCCTTCCCGGTCCGCGAGGTCGTCATCGACGTGCCGTGGGCGCCCGCGCATCCGGGGTTCGATGCCGGGACTCCGCATACCCTGCCCGGCGGCAATCCGGACATCTCGACCTACGGCCAGAGCGCCGGGTCCGGGCCGACGGCCGGACCCGCGGTCTCGCACGCCGGGTCGACGTGTGCGGTCGGGTTCCACGGCAGCTTCTCCTGTGATGCGAAGGGCCACCACTTCTTCTACTACGAGCAGATCACCGGCAGCTGATTCCGCCGGCGAACCCCGGTGGCGCAATTCGCCCGCACTCCGATGGACGGAAGCCGGACGGATTGCGCACCAGGGTTTTTCCGGGCCGATCAGATGCCGTGCAATTCGGGTAGTTCGCCGCCGGCCCAGCGCGCATAGGTGTGTTCGGGGGTCACCGTGATGACGTCGGTGATCGCGAGGAGATCGGCGGGGATCACCCGGTCGGCGAAGTGGTCGAGGCTCGGAACGACCACGGCCTCGGCATCGAGGCGCACCACCGCGTCGATCAACTGCTGGATCGGATCGATGGTGCGGTTGCTCAGTGCCACGGTCTTGCACAGGTTGTAGCCCAGACGCCCTGCCAGCCATCGGATTTGGGACTCGTCCCAATGCTGGTGCCGTCGCGAGACATCTCTGCGCAGATATCCGAGGGCAAGGAAGGTCATGTCGGTCCATCCTCGAGTCGACTACACGCGGGCGAACTCGGTGGCCAGGGGGCTTCAGTCTCAGCATCTTTCTGGCAAACTCGAGCTTAACGGCGTTTTTCGTGCCGTGACAAGCAGTGGCTGCGGCACCGGCGGCCGGGTGTCCGGTCGAGTTTGCTGAGGCGGAAATCGTTCCGCGCAGGTAGCGGCCATTTTTCGGCGCCCCGCGGAGTGTGCCGAAGATCAACGGGGACAGGCGTTCAGGGCACTTTCATCGCCGCCGCATGCCCTCTGCTCCGCAGGTGGCCTGGATGGGGAATGTCGATCCGAGGCGCCCGTCGACCCAGAAATCCGCAGTGCCGCGCCGATGTCGCGTCCTACCCGAAAAATGTTCGGCTAATCAGGTTGCTACGCAATACATTTCGGAGCGAGAGGGCGATCGGCATCCCTGCCGTGTCGTCTCCTCGCGCCGAAACACGCGTGGCCCCAGCACCGCACTGTGCTGGAGCCACGCGGAGGCCGACGATCTCGGCCGATCTCGGTCAGTCCCGGTCGTATGCCGGTTCCGAGGGGTCCGGTTCGGTGGCGTCGCTGCCGGAGGGCAGGTCGTAGCCGAGTCGCACATCGTGTTCGACCGCGCCGCCGGCGACCTCGACCCGGCCCTCGCGCGGCGGGTAGCCGCGAACCACCACGGTGTGGGTGCCTTCGGTCAGGTCGGTCACGGTGTAGCGGCCGTCGCCGTCGGTGCGGGCGGTGCCGAGTACCGCGCCGGTCTCGTCGAGCACCGTGACCAGGGCGTCGGGCACCGCCCGGTCGCCGGCCCGGACCGCGCCGGTGAGCACGGCCAGCGGGGTCAGTTCCACATCGTGGTGCAGGACGCCGCTGTCGGGCACGGTCAGCGTCATGGCGGCCGGGCGCAGATGCGCGGCCACCGCGACGAGTGTGTAGGTGCCGCCCACGACACCCGAGCACAGGTATCCGCCGTCGGCATCGGTGACCGCCGCGCCGACGACCTGGCCACGCAGATCGGTGAGAGTGACGGTCGCGTCGGGAACCGCTCGGCCCGCCGCGCGGACGAAGCCGGACAACTCACCCGAACCGTGCAGTGTGACGTCGAGGCGCTGCGGCCGGCCGTCGACCGAGACGGTGACCGCGGTCGGCTGCTGTCCGCGGGCCGACACGATCAGCACGTAGCTGCCGGGGGCCGGCGGATCGATCACGTACCCGCCCTGCGGATCACCGGTGGCCCGCGAGACCTGATGTCCCTGCTGATCGATGAGCGTCAGCGCCACACCGTCGAGCGGACGACCGTCGGTGCGCAGCACGCGTCCGGTGATCGAACGCTGCGACCGGGCGGGCGGAGCCGCCGCGGGCATCACCGCGGTGGCCGCGAGCGCGTGGCGACCGGCGGGTACGGCATGTCCGTTGGTGGCCGGCCGGCCGGTTTCGGCCTCGGCGTCCGCATCGGTGATCAGACCGGCGCCGGCCGCTTCGGCAAGTTCCTGCGCCTCGTGTTCGACGTAGTCGCCGCGGGCGAACCAGGACGCGATCGAACCGAGCAGCATCATCACCGCGGCGGCGAGGAACACCACCACCAAGCCCGAGTGGAACGGGTCGGAGATCAGGTGCGGGAAGAACTCCTGGCCGGTCAGCACATCGGCGTGCACCCCCGGCTTGTCCAATGTGCCGCTCGGGCCGAGCAATTCCTTGAACGGGTTGTAGCCGAGGAAGGTGGCGAACAGGCTGCCGACCGGCGGCATATCCGCGATATGTCCCGCGACGTCGGCGGGGACGCCCTGATCCTTCAGCCCGGAATTCATCGCGCCGGGCAGGGTGCCGGACAGGCCGACGATCATCAGCGAGAAGAAGATGCCGATCGACAGCGCCATACCGCCGTTCATCAGCGTCGCGCGCATACCGGAGGCGACGCCGCGCTGCGAGGCCGGGACCGCGGACATGACCTCGGCGGTGTTCGGTGAGGTGAAAATGCCCATGCCGAGGCCGTTGAGCAGGATGATCAGCGCGAACAGCCAGTAGTTGAAGTTCACCGGGATCACGATCAGCAGGACGAAGGTGATCGCGGCGAGCAACAGGCCGCCGGTGGCGAACAACCGCCCGCCGAAACGGTCGCTCAGATAGCCGGACAGCGGTCCCGAGACCAGGAAGCCGATGGTCAGCGGCAGCATGTAGATACCGGCCCACAGCGGCGTCGACTCGAAGTCGAAGCCGTGCAGCGGCAGCCAGATGCCCTGCAGCCAGATGATGAGCATGAACTGCAGGCCGCCGCGGCTGATCGAGGCCATCAGGCTCGCGAAACTGCCCAGCGCGAAGGTCCGGTTGCGGAACAGGCTCAGGTGGAACATGGGCTGGCGCGACTTCGCCTCGATGACGCAGAACAGCACGAGCAGCACGATGCCGCCGATGACTCCGGTCAGCACCCACGGGTTGCCCCAGCCGGTCTTGGAGTCGCCGTAGGGCTGGATGCCGTAGGTGATACCGGCCAGCAGCGCCGTCAGGCCGAGGGCGAAGGTGACGGTACCCGGGATGTCGAGCGACCCGGGTGTGCGTGCGCCGTTGTCGTGCAGCGACTTGTAGGACCAGATGGTGCCGAGGATGCCGAACGGCACGCTGACCCAGAAGATGGCCTTCCAGTCCCATTCGGCCAGCAGACCACCGATCAGCAGACCCAGGAACGAACCGGCCACCGCCGCGACCTGGTTGATGCCCAGAGCCATGCCGCGCTGCCTGGCCGGGAAGGCGTCGGTGAGGATGGCCGTCGAATTGGCCATCAGCATCGCGCCGCCGACACCCTGCGCCACACGCCAGGCGATCAGCCATATCGCACCGCCGCCGAGATCGAACGGATCGAACGACAGCGCTATCGCGCAGACGGTGAATATGACGAAGCCGAGGTTGTAGATGCGCACTCGGCCGAACATGTCGCCGAGGCGGCCGAACATCACCACGAGCACCGCGGAGGTGAGCATGAAGCCCATCAGCATCCACAGCAGGTAGCTGACGTTGGCGGGTTCGAGCGGATCGAGGTGGATCCCGCGGAAGATCGCCGGCAGGGAGATGATCACGATCGACGAGTTGATCGTGACCATCAACATGCCGAGGGTCGTATTCGACAGTGCCACCCACTTGTAGTGCGGGTGGTCGTGATCTACCCGGAGCCGGCGGCCGACGGTCTGGATGTCGGAGGCGTCCAGGTCCTCGGCGGGTTGGGCGGAAGCCAAGTTCTCTCCCTCATCGACAGGAAAACGGAATGGGTCTCCAAATAATATAGTTGCGATGGCTAACTAATTGAAGAGGAGTATGTCACGTCCGAATTGTCCGGACTTTAGGTTTGATTCGGCGGGCATGTAATCGGTGTGCGACGTGATCGGCGCTCTCGAACCGGGGACACAGCGGCGGAAACTTCCGGCAACCATAGGTCGACGGGTAGCGTATCGCCGCGCAACACTGCTCTCGGATCGCCCTTGTGTGTCGTAAACCCGATGGTTACCTTCTCGAAAGGAATTGCATGCCAAAGGATTTGACGCAGTTGCAGTTGCTCACCGAACTGGAGCCGGTCGTCGCGGACCAATTGGACCGGCATCTGGCCACCGCCAAGGAATGGCATCCGCACGATTATGTGCCGTGGGACGAAGGCCGCAATTTCGCCGCACTCGGCGGTGTCGATTGGGATCCCGAACAGTCTCGTCTGTCGGAGGTGGCGAAGGTCGCCATGATCACCAATCTGCTCACCGAGGACAATCTGCCCTCCTACCACCGGACCATCAGCGAGCATTTCTCCCGCGACGGCGCCTGGGGCACCTGGGTCGGGCGCTGGACCGCCGAGGAGAACCGCCACGCCATCGCCATGCGCGATTATCTGGTGGTCACCCGCGGGGTCGATCCGGTGGCGCTGGAGCAGGACCGGATGGTGCACATGACGCGCGGCGTGCACGCGCCCGAGTACTTCCACGGCATGCTCGACCAGGTCGTCTACGTGACGTTCCAGGAGCTGGCCACTCGCATCAGCCACCGCTCCACCGGCCGGGTGTGCGGCGATCCGATCGCCGACCACATGCTCGCGCGGATCGCGGCCGACGAGAATCTGCACATGATCTTCTACCGGTCGATCGCGGCGGCGGCGTTCGATCTGGCGCCGGATCAGGCGATGGAATCGGTCACGGAGATCGCGAAGAATTTCGCCATGCCCGGCACCGGAATGCCGAACTGGCGGCGCAACGGTGTGCTGATGGTCAAGCACGGCATCTACGATCTGCGCCAGCATCTCGACGAGGTGCTCAATCCGGTACTGCGGCACTGGAATGTCTTCGGCCGCACCGATTTCACCGAGCGGGGCGAGCGCGCCCGCCAGGAGCTCGCCGACTATCTCGACAAGCTCGGCCGCGACGTCGTGCGCTTCGAGGAGCAGCGGGCGCGCATCCTGGCCCGGGAAGCGGCCAAGGCGCAGACCCGGGATCCGGCGCGGGTGTAGCCGGGCCGGTGAAATCGGCTGGGCCGGTGAGATCAGCGGGCCATGGGTTTTCCGTGGCCCGGTATCAGCAGCCGCGGCCGGTGGGCGATCAGGGATTCCGCGGTGGTGTGGGTCTGTGTCTCGTCGTGGTTGAAGACCTCGGGTAGTGCTTGGAGTCCGGTGTCGGGAAGTAGTGGATGGCCGGTGACCAGGGCGTCGCCGCTGAAGAGGATGCCCTCGTCGGGCATGAGGTAGGCGGTGTGGCCGGTGGTGTGCCCCGGCGTCGGGACGGCCACGATACCGCCGGGCAACTGCCGCAGGGTGTTCTCGTCGTAGCTGGTGGCGGTAGGGACGCTCATGCGGACATGGCCGCCCAGCGCGCGCAGTGTCTGGAACACCCACCGCGGTCCACCGGGAGTGCCGAGCTGGCGGGCCATGTCCACGGGAGTGATCTGCTGCAGATATTCGCGACGCGCGTGCGCGGCCTCGTCCGCGCCCGTGTAGACCGGCACACCCGTGCGTTCGACCAGGGTGGGGATGGCACCGATGTGGTCGAGGTGGGCGTGGGTCAGCAGAATCGCCACCAGATCGGCCGGTTCGTGGCCGATCCGGCGAAGCGAATCGAGTACCGCGCCGGTATCGCGCGGATAGCCGGCGTCGACGAGGACCACGCCGGAATCGCCGGTGATCAGCGACCAGTTGACGTTGGTTCCGGCCACCACGTACACCGAATCGGCGACCTGCTCGATGGCGCTCATGCGGCGATCCTCCCGCGCTCGTGCCGTTCACCGGCCGGCCGCGACCGGCCGGCGGCGGTGTTCTCCCGCGTCCTCGCGCTCGGCGAGCGCGGGACGACTGCGGTGTCGGGTGCCGCGTTGCGGCGCAGTGTGGTGACCCATTGCTGCGGGTCGCCGAGGTCGAAGTGGTTCTGCACACCGGCGATGGTGGTTGCGGTTGCCGCATCGCGCAACCGCGCACCGCTCACCTGGGCCGCTCCGTCGCGAGGGGCCCGCCGGTGGCCCCGTCGCACATCCGCTGTACGTCTCAGCACGCGGCGCGGGTGGGGATCGAAAGGGGTTGTCCGGGAACCAGTTCGACGGAGCCACCCGGCGTCTGCAGGGTGATCGGGTCGCCCGAGGTGAGGGTCAGCGTGGTGTTCGCGGGCGTGATATGAACGGTCGTCCGGGCGGCGCCGATCGCCAGGCCGCGAATGGTCAGGCCGTCGGGGAAGCCGCCTGGCAGCATCGGATCGATGGACGGGCCGCCCTCGGTCCAGCGCAATCCGAGCGGTGCGTAGAGCAGTCCTTGCAGGAATCCCGCGGCACCGGTGACGAAGATCCACGCCGACTGCCCCTGCGCGTTGGCACCCGACCGGTCCCCGCGCGCCTCGGCCTGGAATCCGTACGGCTCGCGGGCATACGGCTGCACGGATCGGTCCAGGTAGTACTGGGTGCGACAGGGGTCGTAACGGGCACTGAGGATCGCGCCGACGCTGTTGCTCATATTCGGGCCGTCCGGATCGGTGCGGTCGAAGTAGTACCGCGTGGTCGCGGCCGGCGAATAGCCGGGCGCCGCGTAGGTGAACGGGTAGCTGAGCAACACCGTGTCGGCCTGTTTGATCGGGGCGCCGGTGTAGCCGAGATATTCGGCGGGCACCCCGGGCGCGATATCGGGCGGCATCGCCATATGCGCTGCGATATCGGCCCAGCGCGGGTCGACGGGAAGACCGGAGAGTGCGGCGGCCCGGGCGGCGATGTCCATCGTGTTGCGCACGCCGCCGTTGGTGAGCGCGTTGTCGACCGAGAAGGCGACGTACTCGTCGGATCCGGCGGCCGGGGCGAAATGGTAGGCGCCGTCGGGCAGTTTCGGCCCGATCCGCGCGGTCAGGTAGTCGGCGATCGCGGTGATCACCGGCGCGCCATGGGTGCGCAGCCATTCGCTGTCGCCGGTGGCCAGGTAGTACTGCCATTGGGCAAGGGCGATCTCGTTGTGCAGATGTTCCTCGGTCAGGCCGCAGCCGATCGGGGAGGCGCAGCGCTGCGCGGGCCCGTCGTCCCAGGGATACAGCGCACCGGGCAGTCCGTAGCCGCGGGCGTTGGCCCGGGCGGCAGGCAGTGCGGCGGCGCGGAATTCGACCACGGTGCGAGCCAGGTCCGGATACAGCGCCAGCAGCGTCGGGAAGATCCAGGTCTCGGCATCCCAGAACGTCATGCCCCCGTAGTCGTCGGACGACAGTCCGGCCGGTTGCACCGACCAGCGCTCGCCCGCGCGCACGCTGGCCAGAACGGAATACAGCGCGGCGCGGATCCATCGGGTGTAGTCGGTGCGCCCCGGAGTCTCGATGGCGGGCTGCCACAACCGATCCCACTGCGCGGCGTGGGCGGAATGTGTGGCGTCGAACCCCTGGGCGCGGCCCGATTCGGCCGCGGCGGTGGCGGCGGCCAGGGGATCGGATCCGTAGTCGGTGGAGGAGATGCCGGTGTAGGCGGTGAAGGTGTAGCTGTCGTTCCCGGTGACGGGCAGCAGATAGCGGATCCCGTCGGCGCCGGGCAGCGCGGTGCCCGCGGCCTGCGGCGGCGAATCGACGGACGACACCACGAATGCCGTATCGGAGGTTCCCTCGGCGCGGACTCCCGACACCGTGCGTCCGATGCTCGGATCGGCCGTCGTCGTCACCGGGACCACCCGCCGCGCTGCCGCGCCGTCGATCCGGTCGACGACCGCGAGCTCGCCCGGGCGCTCGGGTGTGACGGTCAGTCTCTGCACCGCGAGATCCGGCCGGTCGCGAGAGACGAAGGTGTCGTAGCGAAGCCGCAGCCGATGCTCGGGATCCGGTGTCCAGTCGGCCCGGGTGGTCACCGTCGCGGTGCGGTAGTCCAGCGTCTGCCGGTAGTCGTGCACGGTGGCCGGGTCCACGTCCGCGTCGTAGCGGTGACCGTCGACTTCGACGGCCAGATCCGTCCACGCGGGCAACGCCGCGATCACCTGGGTGTACTGCGGCGACCGGAGGTATTCCGGTGACAGTGCGGCCTGCGCGTAGAAGCCCGCCAAATACGTTCCGGTATAACGGGATTGCTGCAGCGGGAAGGAGGTCCGCGCCGCGTCGCCGTAGTCGTGGTAGCCGCCGCCGCTGGGCGGCAGTACCGTCCCGATCCGGCCGTTGCCCAGATACGGCGCGGCGTGGAAATCGCCGGGTGCGAACGATTCCGCTGTCGAGGACCACAGCTCGTCCGCCGGGATCGCGGTGGCCACCGGTGGCGGTGCGGCCACCACACCGAGGACGACGATCACTACCGGCCACAAGCGCCGACGCCGCGCAGCGGGCGTCCTTCGGATCGGGCTCACCCCGACGATCGTCGGAACCGGCCGTCGCGTGGTCAACCCGACACGCGCGGCGCGTCCGATATCGGGCCGGAATTATCGCCCGGCGCCTCAGTCTTCGGAGAAGTCGATCCCGTTCGCGGAGAAGTCGATCTGGGCGGCCGCGTTGCCGACGGCGGTCACCATGCCGGTGCCGATCGGCCCGCGGGAATCGAAAAGCGTTGCGGTGCCGACGGATACACCGTTGGCGGTGAGGTGGGTCTCGGCCCGCAGCCCGATCCGGTCGCCGACGGGCAGGCGGTCGAGTGCCACGGTGAGATCGGCGTTGATGTATCCGATGCCCTGCGACCCCCAGTTGGTCACCAGGCTGGTGGACTCGGCGGCGACCACGGCCTCCACGAACGCGCTGCGCTCCTCACCCTCGACCGCTCCCAGCGGCACCGCCCACAGGCTTTTGCGGCCGGAGTTCTGGTGGTCGCCCATCGACGTCGACCAGTCGTTGTCGCTGCGGTACCACCAATCCACCCCGGCGTCGGCGGGTGGGTCGAACGGATGCTCGGAATGCCACTCCTCGCCCGGAGGGGTCTCGGTGGCGCGCAGCTGAACCAGGCGCGCTTCCGCGACCTCGACCTCACCCTGGCGCACCGTGGCCGAGGCGATGTGGATCCGCCGCCCGGCGCGGATCACTTCGGTGTGCACCTCGAGGGGCTGTCCCTTCGCCGCCTTGAACAGGTCGATGGTGAATCGAGCCGGCACGAAACCGGCCAGCCCGTGTTCCCGTTCGAGGGTGCGCGCGGCGGCCGCGCAGACGGCGGGGCCGCTGAGCATGTCCGCGCCCCAGCGGCCGTACGCCCACTTCCGGGGCAGGTACCGACCGGCGTCGTCGACGGTGAACATGGCAGGCATATCGGTCATCAGCTCATAGTGTCCTATCGCCGCCGGCGGCCTTCGCCCGACTCACTTGGTGGGCAGGGCGTTCTGCAACCCGCCGACGTCGGTGATCTTCCAGTCCGCGTTGCGGTCGATGGTGAGCGAGTAGGTCACGGTGGTGCGACCGCCGTCGGGAGTCTGCGCGCTGGTCGATGTCACGTCCAGGTAGGCGTTGACCTTGTAGATGCCGTCCGATTCGGAGGTCACCGCGGCCGACAGCGGCGTCGCCTTGGACGTCCACTGCAGCGGGAGCAGGATCTGCTCGAGTTGCGGTGCGGTCGCGTCGAATTTTGCCGCCAGCTGCGTGGTGGTGCCGGCCTTCAACCGCTCGATCCAGCTCTTCACATCGTGATAGTCGATGGTCGACGCGCCGACGGCGTACTTCGACGCGATGTCCTCGGCGTGTTTGTCGCCGGCGGCCGCGGCGTCACGATCGGACAGGGTGGAACGCGCCGAGAAGTACAGGCACCCGAACACGATGCCGACCGCCAGCAAGGCGACGATCACCGCGGTGGTCACTGCGGTGGAGAGCCGGACGGCGATCGTCAGCGGCGCCCGCCGCTCGGTGTCGGGCGCGGAAGGCTGTGCGGCACCGGATTTTTCGTCCTTGTCCGCCTCCGCCGCCCGGATGTCCTTGTCGTCTACTGCTGTGCTCATCGGTTCGTTCCTCCTGCCGGTCGGGCTGGCTGGTACTCGGCTATTTGACGGCGATCCGGAAATGCAGCGTCCCGTCGGGATCGACACCCTGCAGCGCCTGGCTGATCAGCGCGCTGACGTCGATATGGGGCGAGCTGTGCACGGCCTCGGTGAGGACCGGCTGCAGGGCCGGGCCCAATGGCGCCACCCCCGGCCCGAACTTGTTCAGCAGCTCGGTCAGTTGCCCGAGGAACGGAACGAGGCCGTCGCCGGTGTAGTAGTTGTCCACGGGTTGTTTGTTCGACAGCACGGACCCGCCCTCGACGATCTTGATCAACATGGTGCCGAACAGCCCGAGTTGCGGTCCGGCGGTTTCCAGCGAGGGCCCCAGCCAGTCCATGTTCCCGCCGAGAGCCTGCATGTCGGCGAACAGTTGCCGCATGGCGCCGGTACGGCTCAGCAGTGTGGCCGCCAGCAGGTCGGACGAGTGCTGCAGCGTGCGCATCGCCTGATCGGTACCCTTCAGCGCGGTGTCGAAGGTGTCGACCAGCCGCGCCACCGCCTCCGGGTGGATCTGCTCGAGCAGCTGGACCGCCCGCGTCGACAGCGCCGTGATGCTCATCGGCAGGTGCACCCGCTCGGTCGACATCGTCTGTCCGTCACGCAGATACGGCCCAGCCGGGCTCGTCGAGGCGAATTCGATGTACGGCTCGCCGAGTGCCGACAGCTGTTCGATATGGATCTCGCTCGTAGCCGGGATGTGATACTTGTCGTCGATCTTCAGCCGGACGAGCACGCCGGAGGCCTGTTTGCGTACCGTCTCCGCCTTGCCGACCGCGACCCCGTCGAACAGCACCGGCGAATTCGGGCCCAGCCCACCGGATTCGGCGAGCCGGAGATCGGCGGTGAAGAAAGACTTGCGCGGATCGAGGTGCAGGACGCCCACCGTCATGTAGACGATGCCGAAGACGAGCACGGCGGCGATCGCCGTGAGCGAGACGATCGATCGAATTCTCATCGGACCGCTCCGATCATCCGCAGCGTGTCGACGATGCGGGAGGTCTGTTGCTCGGGTGTCGTGCCGACTGCCGCGGACGGCGGCATCGCGACGCCGACCAGGTTGATCTTCGGTCCGCGCTCGGCGAACGGAATGATCTGCGATTGCAGCAGATTCGTCAGTGTCGCCATATTCGACGGGGAGCCGGTGTCGAGCGGTGCGCTGCCGAACAACATCGGCACCACCGCGCGCGCGGCGGCCGTGGTCGAATCCAGCACCGGCCCCAGCCATTTCGTCGACGGCGCGAACGGGCCGAGGGCAGTGAGGACGAAGACGACACCGATCTCGGCGCGAATCACATCGGTGGTGTGCTGCACACCGTCCGGGGTGAGCAGCGGATCCCACGTCGACGTGTGATTCAGCAGGCCCTCGTCGACCGTGGCCTGAATACCGCTGACCAACTGGTGAATCGAATCGGTATGTGCGGCAAGGTCACCGAGATCCGAACCGAGGACCTCCGATATCCGCGCGGTCACCGCCGGATTCGGGGGCATGATCCCGTTCACGTTCTGCACGATGTTCTGGATGTCGTGCACCGCGCCGCTGCCGACGAAGGTGGCCAGCTGCGCGAGGATGTCCTCGATGGGAAGTTGCGGGCGGGTGTCGGAGATCGGGATCGTCGCATCCGGGCGGATCTCGCCGGCCGTGGGGTGGGCCGGTTCGGTGAGTGCGATGTGGACGTCGCCGAGCGGAGTCGCCTGCCGCAGTTGGGCGGTGGTGCCGACCGGAAGCCGGACCGAGGTGCGGATCGCGACATCGGCGATCACATAGCCGGTGCGCGCCGGAGCCGTGCCGGTGGCGGGCGCCGGGTCGACGACGGTGATGTGGGTGAGCTGCCCGATCCGCACGCCGTCCGCGATGACCTTGGCGCCCTGCGGCAGATTGAGAACATCGGCGAATTCGATGCGCAGATGGTAGGTCGGTCCGCCGACACCGGTGCCCGGCACCGGGACGTCGGCCGGCTGGAAACCGCAGGCCCCGGCCGATGCCGCGAGGGTGGCGGCGACCAGCCCGCGGGCGCAGATCCGGCGGAGTTTCGCAGAGGGTCGTGTCACTTCGCGCTCACCGCCGACAGGAGAACCGGAAGCGCAGGCACCGTCACCACACCATTGCCGGGGGCCCCGCACTGTTGCCCCGCGACCGCCCGCAGCGCCGCGCAGATCTGGTCGGTTTGTGCCTGCGGCAGAGCCAGTTTCGGTGGCGCGTACCCGATGGTGAAGTCGCCGCTGACCGGATCGACCGCGTCGGAGAACCCGGTGGCGAGGGCCGGGGTCATGCGGATGATCTCGGGGAGTGAGCCGACTCCCGACGCGATGAGCTTCGACAGGCCGGGGATGTCGTTCACCGCGCGCAGCGCGGGGGAGCCGAGCTTCATGATCACCTCGTTGAGTTCCGGAAGCAGCCCGGCCAGCGCCGTCACGAGATCGGCCACGGGCGGGAACGCGAGGGTGTTGATATCGGAGAAGGTCTGGGTCAGCCGAGGCACGATGTTCTCCAGGTCCGGCCATCCGTTGCGGGCGCGACGGGCCAGTGCGGCGAGATCGTCCATGAGCTGACCGAGATGTCCGATCGCCGCGTCGGGGAAGGCGAGCGCCCGGCTGAGTTGCCCGATGAGCGCGTTGAGCTGCTCGCCGGTGCCGGATGTCGCCCGGTCGAGTGCGTCGAGACCGTCACCGACGGCGGTGCGCTGGGCGGGATCACCGGACGCGTCGAGCTGATCCGAGAGTTTCGCCAGTGCGTCGAAGGTCTCCGACATGCTCTTGGGCGTCAGGGTTTTGGTGATGCATCGGCTCGGATCCCAACCGGCTCCGGCGGGTTCGGCGCCGATGAGCGCCAGAGTGCGATCGGCCAGGATGGTGTGGCTGACCGTCACCGCGCCGACGTCCACCGGGAGTTTGCGGTCGGCGCGTACGGTGAAACGCACTGTGGCAGCGCCGTTGTCGGGCTCGACGGCGGTGACCTTGCCGACCTGAACGCCCATGACGGTGACGGCGCTGTCGGTGTAGAGGCCGATGGTGTCGGGCATCCGCGCGCAGTAACTGCGCGTCGCCGGTTCGGATCTGCTCATCGTCACGGCGAATCCCGCGGCCAGTACGAGCACCAGCACCACCGCCGCCGACATCAGGCCGCGCGATCCGAGAATCCTGCTCAGCATCAGCATCCCCCTCCGGGCACCGGAACACAGATGCCGGTGACGGTGGCGGCGGACTGGTCGACGCTCACTCCGCCGCCCGGCTGGACCAGCGGTGTCAGGCGCTGCTCGAAGGTGTGCAGTGAATCGAGCAGGGTGCCCATGCGGTCGCCGAGTTCCCGCAGCTTCGGGATCGCGTCGACGAGCGGCTGCGCCTGTTCGCGTAGCGAGTCGTCCCAGATCCGTCCGAGCGGGACCAGCTTCTGCACCAGCTGGGCCAGGCCGTGCAGCGCCCAGCTGAGCTGTTCCCGATTGTCCGCGACGACGTTCTCGAGTGTGCCGAAGGTCCGCATCAGGGTGACGAGGGTGTCGGAATTCTTGTTCAGCGCCGTCAGATATTCGTCGGTCAGCGCCAGCGTCCGGGATACGTCCGCGTTCTGCCGGTCCATGATGGCGACGATGTCGGAGACCGCCCGGCCGGCGTGCCGGAGCGCGTCCGGGCTCTTGTCGATCGAACCGGCCAGTGCGGCGAGATCCCGGCGGATGGCGTCACCGTCGGTCCGCCGCACGGGCTCGACGGCGTCCTGGAAAGCCTGGGTGAGGTTGTACGGCAGAATTACGCGCGGGGCGGGAATGACGGTGTTGCCCAACGGGTTCGATCCCGCTGGTTGTACGGCCAGGTAGTAGCCGCCGACGAGGGTCAGCATTCGCACCGCGAGGGTGGTCTGATCGCCGATGGCGACCCCGTCCTTCACCGTGAACGTCATCCGCACCCGATCGGGAAGCAATCGCAGGGATTTCACCTTGCCGACCGGAATTCCCGCTATCCGGACATCGTCACCCGTGCGGATCGAACCGGCCTCGGCGATATCGGCGGAATATGTTCGCTCGGGCGTGGTTCCGACGACATCGATCACGCCGATCGCCGCCACCAGAACGAGAACCGCGACTATTCCGCTGATGCCCCAGCGCAATTGGGCGCCGCGCTCGTCGCGGCTGGTGAACATCCGGCGCCGGAGCGTGCGCAGGGCGGCGCTGACCGACGCGGGGGTGACTACCGATGGCATAGCGTGATCCTCTGTCCGGCGATCAGGACGGCCAGCGGTCCGGGCGCCGGTGCGATCCCGTGCGAGCAGGTCATCGCCGCGTCGGGCCCGGTCTGGGGAATGGTCGTCGTCATGGTCTGGATCAATCCGGGCAGCCGTCCCAGCACATCGGCGGCCTGACGCGGGTTCGGAAGGACACGATGCAGAAGCGCGTCCAGGTCTCGGTTCTTCTCACCGGTGACGCCCAGGACATCCAGCAGGTCCAGCAGCGGGCGCAACATCGGCGGAATTTCCATTCCGAATTGCACGAGGCCGGGCAATTTGTCGGTGATGGTGACGAACAGTTCCGTCAGATTCGTCATCAATTGCATGGCGTTGCCGGATTTCCCGGCCATATGCGCGGAAACCTGGGCGAAATTGTTCACCAGGACCGACAGCACCTGTGCGCGGTCGGACGCGTACCGGCTCAGCATATCGATGGCGTCGAGCGCCGGCCCGATGCCGTTGCCGTCGCCCTGGACGACGGCGAGCATACTGCTCGCGAACCGATTCAGATCGTCGGGTGACAGCTGCGCCAGCACCGGCTGCAAACCGTTGAACAGGGTGGTGATGTCGAAGGCCGGAACCGTGTGCGCGGTGTCGAAGGCCGCTGCCGCCGGGCGGCGGGGACCCGGCTGATCCGGCTGCTGGATCTCGAGATACCGGAAACCGGTGAGGTTCTGATATCGCACCGCCACCTTGGTCTCGGTGTAGAGCGGATGGCCCTGCGTGACGGTGAAGCGCACGCGGGCCAGCGCTCCGTCCAAGTCGACGCCGCGCACCTTCCCGACCTGCACCCCGTAGAGCCGGACGTCGTCGCCGAGCCGCAAGCCGTTCGCATCGGTGAAAATCGCGGTGTAGGTGTCGGTGTCACCGCTGACCGGACGCTCGATCAACCGGAACACCCCGACGAGGACGACGGCCATGGCCAGCACGGACACGGCCACTCGAATCCACAACGCGCGGGTCGACATTCAGCGACCTCCCGTACCGGTCTGGTGGGCGAGCAGGGCTGCCAGCGGCGTCGCCAAGCCGGGGACGGTGGTCAGATCCACGCGGGCGTTCAGCACCGGGCCCGAGGGCGAGTCGTGGAAGCCGGCGCCGAGACGGTCGAGCAGTTCACGCAATTCGCTCTCCGAACGCCGCGGGTCGGAGACCGAACCGGCGACCTGGTCGAGCATCGTGACGGCGATCGGCAGCAGCCCGCCGAAATTTCGCTGCGCCGTGTACAGGGTTTCCGTCGCCACCGGCAGCATCTCGTTCTGGACCCGATTGAACATCTCCGAGAAGCGATCGACGTTCTCCTTCGTCGCGAGCTGCTGATTCGTCAGATCCGCGTGCAACAGTTCGGCCGCGCCGGCGAGCAGTGCCGGCACACCGTGCAGCGCCGAGCCGAATTGGCCCAACACCATCGACGGTGGGAGTTGCTGGGTTTCGGTGAACGAGCGCGCGGTCGTGCCGATCGCCTGCAGCAGCGGGGTGAAGGCGCTGATGTCGTGCGAGGTGGTGCGCAGCACCTCGGTGAGTTTCGCGGTCAGCACGTCGTCGGTGAGCCGGCCCGTGGATTCCAGCAGCGCGGCGAGGGTGGCATCGCGCACCCGGTCGGCGTCGCGATCGCTCAGATCCACGGTCGAGCCGTCCCGCAGCCGAGTGCCGCCGCTGTTCGGATTCAGTTGCAGCGCAGTGATTCCGAAGAGATTCCCGGGCGCGTAGTCGACGGTCAGCGCGTCGGTGAGGCCGAACAGCTGGGATCGGCGCAGCGTCAATTCGATGCGCTGCCGGCCGGTTCCGGCCATGGCGACCGAGGCGACCGAGCCGACCCGGACACCGTCGAGCCGGACATCGGTTCCGGCGCCGACTCCCTCGCCGACCTGCGCGGTGACCAGATCGACGCGCATCTCGTCGGCCGGTCGGCTGTCGGGCAGCAGCCGCCAGCCGACGACGAGCACCGCGGCGAGCGCGACCGCACCGATGCCGAGGATCCGCGCGCGGCGGGGCCCGACCTCGGTGCCGGGCAGGGCATAAGGAGGCATGGGGTCATCCGGTGAACGTGATGGGGGACCGGAATCCCCAGAGGACGATGGTGGTGAGCATGTCGAGCGCGATGATCGAGACGAGGCTGGCCCGGATCGCGCGCCCCGAGCCGATGCCGACGCCCTCCGGCCCGCCGGTCGCGAAAAAGCCTTGGTAACAATGGATCAGGACGACGGCGACCGCGAAGACCATCACCTTGATCGTCGCGGCGATGACGTCCCAGCCCAGCACGAACTGATCGAAATAGTGGTTGTAGGTGCCGGCCGGCGTGCCGTGGATGGTGGTGACGATCAGCGCGCACGATAGATAGCCGAGACTCAGTGCCACCACGAAAGCCGGTGCGACGGCGATGATTCCGGCGATGACGCGGGTGGTCACCACGAACGGCACCGACCGCACGCCGAGCGATTCCAGCGCGTCGATCTCCTCGGAGATGCGCATCGACCCGATCTCCGCGGTCATCCGGCAGCCGGCCTGCGCCGCGAAGCCGACCCCCGCCGCGATCGGCGCCAGCTCCCGGGTCACCCCGAACGCGGAGATCAGGCCGCTGAGCTGACCCAGCGACAGCAGGTTGAGCGCACTGAACGCCTCGATGCCGATGGAGGCGCCCATCGCCGCCCCGAGCAGCAACATCAGCGGGACCACGCCGCCGCCGATGATCACCGAACCGCGGCCCCACGTCATGTCGGTGATCACCACGACCGTCTCGCGGCGGTAGTGCATCAGCGTGTACGGCAGCGACGACACCACCTGCCACCCGAATCCGAGGACGAAGCCGATCGATTCGAACGGCCGCAGCGGATGGGCGCGACGCCCCAGGCGATGCACCCACCGCAGGCCCGCGGGCGCATACGGGGTCGCGGTCATCAGGCCATCCTCACCGGGAAGAACATGGTGACCACCTGCGTGATCGCGGTATTGAGCACGGTGACCGCGGCGATCGACATGACCACGGCCGCGTTCACGCCGTCGGCCACGCCGCGCGGGCCGCCCCCGGCTTCGAGCCCGCGCTGGCAGGCGATGATCACCACCAGGAAGCCGAAGATCAGCGCCTTGATCAGCGACACCCAGATATCGAGGGTGGTGGTGAAGGCGCCGAACGACTGCCAGTAACTGCCCGGCGTCACCCCGAGCGCGGCGACCGCGACGGCGAAGCCGGAGGCGATGCCGACAGCGATGATCAGGATGTTGAGCAGCGGAGCGACCAGCATCATCGCCGCGATGCGCGGAACGACGAGACGCTGCACCGGATCGATCCCCATGACCCGCATGGCGTCGACCTCTTCCCGCACGGTTCGCGCGCCGAGATCGGAGGCGATGGCCGCCGAGCCGGCCCCGCCGAGCATCATCGCGGCGGCCATCGGCGCGCCCTGTTTGATCACCCCCAGCCCGCCGGCCGCGCCGATCATCGAATCCGCGCCGAGTTGCGAGACGATATTGCCGACCTGGGTGGAGACGATGACGCCGAACGGAATCGCCATCAGCACGCTCGGTATCGCGGTGACCTTGATCAGAAACCATGCCTGCGTGAGGGTTTCGCGCGTCCGAAACCGCATCCGCACCGCATCGCCGAGGCCTACCCGGATCGCATGGGAACCCATCTGCAGCGCCCGGCCGAGTGTGGCGAGACTCGACAGCACCGTGTCGGAGAAGTTCCGGCGCAGTACCTGCGCCGCCCTGGGTTCCCGTCCCCCGAGGTGTACATCCAGATCAGTGGTCGACATCGAACCTCCGTCCGCCGAACCATGCGGCAGAACGTACCATATGACCTGGACCACATTCCAGACACCAATCCAGATGGGTGCTCTGATCTGTGGGCGAGAGGCGTCGCGTGCTCGCGCAAGGGGGAAACCGCGTGAGGGCCAGACGGTTTCAGTGCAGGGGCGCCCAGCCCGGCCACTGCCGCGGACCTTCGTCGCCGCGGATACAGGCCAGCCGCCAGCGTGCCTGGTGGAGGTGAACCGGGTCGGCGACGGCGGCGCGGACGGCATCCATCGTCATCCGCAACTCGACGATGTCGCGCAGCAGGAAGAATCCCGGCCACCGCAGGACGTCGAGGTGGTAGGCGTTGCAGAACCGGGCGTACTGCGCGCTGGTGATCCAGCCCAGCGAGGCGTAGGCGATCGCGGTCGGTACCAGATCCCATTCCGGCGGGCCGATCGACATGTTCTCCAAGTTCAGCATCAGGACGTCGTGGTCGACGGTGGCGGCGAATTCGCGTCCCCAGGCCTCGCCGTGGATGACACACCACTGCATCCCGCTCGGCAGATCGGCCCACCGCCCGCGCAATTCGGTGAGATGCTCGCGCAGCCAGCGGCGGTCGTCGGCAGTGAACAGCTCGGCGGTGGCGATCAACTCGGCGATTCCGCGAAACGGCTGCAGCTGGCCGAGAGCGAACGTCGTCGGCGGCGCCAGGCTGTGTAATCGCAGCAGCGCCTGCGCCATATCGTCCAGCGCGCCGTGCTGATACAGCGGCGGAACCTGCCAGAAGGTCACCGTCCGGCCCTGGATTTCGAGCGGCTGACGCACGTCGGGCAGGGTGTGCGGCGCGGCGACGCCGGAGGCGGTGAGCCAGCGGGAGACCTCGATCTCCCGGCGCGCCTCGGGCCGATGATCCGGGTGGCTGATGCGCACCACGACCCCGCTGGGCAACCGGTAACCGGTACCCGCGCCGAACCGCACCTCCTGTGCGCCGCCCGCTTCCATGCCGGCACTCAGACATGCGGCGCGCAGAACCGACAGATTTCCGTTTCCAGCCAGCTGTGCGGTCATGCGCATACCCGAGTTCCTGCCGAATCCCTCATCCTTGCCCTCATTGTGAGGGATCGGCGGACCGTGCGACGCGGTTTCGTGCAACATCGTGGTTACCGATTACTGAGGTCGAGATCACGTCCGCGCGGTCGGGGACTGCCTCACATCCCTGTTAGGGTTTCTAACCGGAGATTCACTCCACTTCCGTCTCGTGGGGAGGAAACCACCCGTGGCGCGCGTCAAATCCCGCCCGCACTACAACGTCGTCTTCGCGGTGCTGCTGCTCGGCATCTCCGCCTACGCGCTGCTGCAGTCGATGGTCGTTCCGGTACTGGCCTTGCTGATTCCGGCGCTGCACACCACGCAGAGCACCGCGACCTGGCTGATGACCGGATATCTGCTCTCTGCCTCGGTGGCGACGCCGATTCTCGGGCGGATCGGCGACAAGGTCGGCAAGGAACGCATGCTCGTCGTCACCCTGGTCGCGCTGACGGTCGGCTCGCTGATCGCGGCGCTGACCGAATCGGTCGGGGTGATGATCGTGGCGCGGGTGATCCAGGGCCTGGGCGGTGGCGTGATTCCGTTGGCATTCGGCATCATTCGCGACGAGTTCCCGGCGAAGAAGCTGCACGGCGCGGTGGGGATCGCCTCCTCGCTCATCGCCGTCGGCTCCGGGCTCGGGCTGGTGCTGGCGGGCCCGATCGTCGAACATCTGAACTACCACTGGCTGTTCTGGGTGCCGATGATCATCACCGCGATCGCCGCGGTGGCCGCGATAGTGTTCGTGCCGGAATCACCGGTGCGCAGTCCGGGCAATATCAATTGGGGCGCGGCGATTCTCCTGTCGGCCTGGCTGGTGGCGCTGCTGCTCGCGGTGAGCAAGGGGCCGTCCTGGGGCTGGGGTTCGGCGCTGACGCTCGGCCTGTTCGCGCTGGCCGTCGTGGCGGCGGCCGCCTGGATCGTGGTCGAGCTGAAATCGACCACCCCGCTGATCGATATGCGCACCATGCGGATTCCGGCGGTGTGGACCACGAACCTGGTGGCCGTGCTGACCGGCGCCGGAATGTACGCCATGATGACCTTCCTGCCGCAGCTGCTGCAGACCCCGAAAGCGATTGCGGGATACGGCCTGAGCGCCGGCATCACCCAGTCCGGGCTGTACATGCTGCCACTGTCGGTGGCGATGTTCGTGATCGGCCTGTCGATCGGGCCGCTGGCGGCGCGCATCGGCCCCAAGGCGATCGTGCTGATCGGCAGCGTCATCACCGTCCCGGCGTTCGTGATGCTCGCCGTCGGCCACGACCACAGCTGGGAGATCTACCTGGCCGGTGCGCTGCTGGGTGTCGGTATCGGGCTGGCCTTCTCGTCGATGCCGGCCATCATCGTCGCCGCGGTGCCGCCCGCCCAGACGGGCGCGGCCACCGGAATGAACGCCAACGTCCGCACCGTCGGCGGTGCGATCGGCAGCGCGGTGTCGGCCGTGCTGCTGACCTCGGGTGCCACCACCGCGCACGGGCTGCCGGCGGATGCCGGGTACTCCCGGGTCTTCTGGTTCCTGGCCGGCGTTTCCGTGCTCGCCGCACTGGCGGCGGTGATCATTCCGTCGGTGCGCGCGCATGCGCCGCAGGCCGTCGCCGCGGAATCGGACGGCATCGCGGAGACGGCGGAGCTGTCGGACCCGGAACCGGCTGCCGCGCCGCACGGTAGCGCGGTCGCCGCCGGAATCGCGGGTGTGTCGGCGCCGCAGGCGGTGGATCTGGCGGGCGACGACCGGGCCATCGGTGGCAGCGTCCGGCGCGAGAACGGCCGGCCGGTGCCGGATGTGGCGCTGACGCTGATCGACCAACGCGGACACCAGGTTTCGCGCGCCACGGGCGAAGCCGACGGCAGCTACCGCCTCCCCGCCCCGGCGCCCGGCAGCTATGTGCTGATCGCCTCCGCCGCCGCGCATCGCCCGGTGGCCGTCACCGTCGTCGCCGGCGCCGTGGCCCAGACCGTGGATCTGACGCTGCCGAGTTCCGGCGAGCTCACCGGCACCGTCCGCCGCGCCGGTGACGGGAAACCCGTTGCGGGAGCGACGGTTACCCTCACCGACCCACTCGGAGAGGTGATCGGGGCAGCGGTGACCGGCGGCGACGGCGGCTACAGCTGCGGCGGCGTCGCGTCGGGTACCCACACCCTGGTCGTGGTCGCCGACCGGATGCACCCCACCGCGGTCACCCTCACCATCCCCGACAGCGGACTGCTGCACCACGACGTCGACCTGGAACCGATGGCAACCCTGGCCGGCGCCGTCCAGGCGCAGGGCAAGGCGGTCGCCAACGCCGAGGTGACCGTTCTGGACGCCGGCGGCGATCGGATCTCCACCGCTCGCACCGACCACAACGGCCGCTACGTGGTCTCCGATCTGCCCGCCGGTCACTACACCGTGGTGGCGCGCGGATATCCCTCGGTGAGCAGCACCGTCACCGTTGGAGCGGGCCGGATCACCCACGATGTGGAACTCGGCTACGACGGGTCGGCATCCGTGCGCTGCGGCTGAGTCAGGCCTCGATCTGCGGGTGTGACGGCGACATCCCCACCGTTCAGCCCAGCACCACGAACAGCACCACGATGACGACCAGCACGATGATCATGGTGACCACCAGCAGGAGCGGGCTCTTGCGGTTGGTCACGGGCGAGTCGCTGAGCGAGACGTCCTCGCGCTCCGGATTCGCGGGCCGGCTCTGGTCGTCGAATCGTTCGGACATCGAGCACCTCCGGGTGTGCGAAGCGGTCGCTGCGTAATACCCGGGCGGCGCGTCGGCAAACTCGCCGCTAGCCGCCGACCTTCGCGCCCGGGATGCGGGTGTGCACGGTGAGCAGCAGGTGGTCGAAGGCGGTGATGGTCTCCGGTGCCGGCGGCGCGACGAGGGGAAGTTCCTCGATGATCTGGGCGGCGAGATTACGCAGTTTGGTGTTGGTTTCCTGCGAGCGCCACGCCAGGACCTTGAACGCCTGCTCGGCGTTGATGCGGTACATGCGCATCAGCACGCCCTTGGCCTGTTCGATCACCGCGCGGTTCTCGATCACGTCGGGCAGCGTCGCGGACAGGGTTTCGCGTTCGTTCTCGGCGAGGGTGTCGGTGAGGTCGATGTAGAAACCGGCGGTAGCGGCGACCTGCCCGGCGTCGTCGAAGATCCGGTCGGCGACGACCATCACGTTGTGCACGGTGCCCGCGGTATCGACGAACCGATGCCGGCTGGAGAACGATTCGCCCAATTCGATCGCGCGGGCGATGGTCTTGGCGACCTCCTCGCGGTCGTCCGGATGTTTGTGCGCGAGCAGCAGTTCCGTGGTCGGGACGACTCCGCCGGGGGTGTACCCGTGCATCCGGTACACCTCCTCCGACCATTCCCAGCGACGGGTGGCGAACCAGAACCGGAACGACCCGACCTGCGGCATCCGGCCGGACGCGCTGGTCACGGGTGTCGTGTGGTCGGCAAGGGGGTCCGTTCTATGCACAAGCATCATTATGTTCACGCGTAGAGCCCGCTGCCCGCGTTCGAACGCACAGTGGACTGAATCGTTCGTTTTCCGTCCTGAGGACGCCCTGTACCGGCATATGCCCCGGTCCAGCGCTCAGCCGGCGAGTGTGGCGGCGGGTGAGCGGCCGTAGTGGCGGCGGTAGAGCGCGGCGAAACGACCGGGGTGGCCGAAACCCCATGTGGCGGCGATGCCGGCCACGCTGTCGCCGTCGTCCGCACTGCCCGCGACCAGGTCTTCATGGGCGCCGCGCAGCCGCATCCGCTTCAGATACGCGGTCGGCGTGGTGTCCAGGTGCCGGCGGAATGCGATCTGCAGCGCCCGCACGGTCACATAGGCCGCCGCCGCGATGTCGGTCACCGCGATGTCCTCGTGGATGTGGGATTCCATGTACGCGATCGCGCGGCGCACAGTGAGCGGATGCGCGTCTCGGCGATCGACCGGGGTCGCCTCGAGCCCGGCCGTATTCGGAAACGCGTGCAGTACGGTCGCCGCCAGATATTGCGACGCCGTGGCCGCCACCAGTGGCGGCACGTCACCGTCGTAGGAGGCGGCGAGCTGCTGCATGTGCGAGATGACCGCGGTGAGCCGATGGCCGGCCTCCGGAGTGACGGTGCGATGGCTCGTGAGGGCCACCTCCGCGGTTCCGGGCCGATTCCCCGAGGCGACTCTGCCGAGCAGGGACGGATCGAACATCGTGATGGTGAAGTCGGCCCGGTGGACGACACCGGAGTACGGCAGGTCCGGCGGGGTCAGAATTCCGATCTCGCCGGGCCCGAACGTATCGTTGCCCGCGTCGACGTATTCTTCCTCGACCCATCCGGCTTCGACCCCGATCAGGCAGATCTTGTTCAGCGGATCGGCGTCGTAGCTCATATCGAATCCGAGTTCGAGCCGGTCGAGACTCACCTGGCCCAGCATGTCGCGCGCGATCCGGCTGCGAACCGGGACCTCCGTGGCATTGCCGATCTCCATGGTCGTGTAGTTCCGGTTCAGAAATTGCTCGGTGGCAGCCAAGCTCTCGCTGTCGAACTCTTCTGTCATCGATCGGTGATCCTCCGCTGTGCCACTGCCACTGCCACTGCTCCGGGCACGGTCGCCTGGTCCAGGCCGCGCCGTGCGGAATTCGAAGCCTACTTGTCCATAGTGTTGCCGCAGCGCGCGTCGTGTCACCCGACGGTGACATGATTCTCGAGGCAGTAACGAATTGGCGCCGGAAACGATCAGAGAAGTGACGCGAGCGGGCTGCGACGCAGGTCACGGCGCAGATGGTCGACATCGTCGCAGACGTAGGCCGCACCGTCGGCCGTCAATTCGCCGCGGGATATTCCGCCGCTCAGGACGCCGATGGCCGCCACGCCCAGCTTCGTGCAGGCGCGCATATCCCAGACCGTATCGCCGACGAACACCGCTCGCTGCGGCGTGACCCCGGCCCGGTCCAGCGCCACCTGGACGATGGTCGGGTCGGGTTTGGCCGTCTCCACGTCTTCGGCGCCGGTCACCGCGTACAACCATGACTCGGCATCGAGCAGGTCGCGCAATCGGGCCAATTCGTCGGGCGGTGCGGAGGTGGCGAGGACGACCCGTAAACCCGCGTCGTGCAGATGCCGCAGGATCTCGCGGGCGCCGGGCAGCAGGGTCAACTCGTCGGCGCGGTCGAGGTAGTAGCGGCTGTGCAGATCGCTCGCGGTATCGGCGGTCTCGCTGTCGAGGTCGGGGGCGAGCGTGCGCAGCAGTTCGTCGCCGTCCATGCCGATACTGCGGTGGATCCGCCAGATCGGCACGTCCGCGTCGACCTCGCGGAAGGCTCGATGCCAGGTCACGGCATGCAGATAGTTGGAGTCGACGAGCGTGCCGTCGATGTCGAAGAGGACGGCTGCGGGTTCGGGCACGGCATCTCCTTCTTCCGGTACAAGCCTGCGCGACGAGCCATTCGAGACCAGACGCCACTGTACCGAGGAGACCCTCGATGCGGCGGCGGACATCCTCGCTGGAGTCGGCAACTGGCCACTACCAGGGCACCGGAAACGAAATGGCCACAACCGGTCACCGGTTGCTCGCCACCGGCGCGGGCAGCGAAGGCGCGTCGTCGGTGTCCGCGAAAGTGTCTGTCCCGACGTCGGCTTCGTGGTCCGCGGCCGTCCGCCCCGGTTCGCGGCGCAACCAGCGCGGCGCCCACCAGCAGGCGTCGCTTAGCACGCGCATCGTCGCCGGAACCAGCAGCACGCGCAGGATCGTCGCGTCGATGACCAGCGCGGCCACCATGCCGAAGGCGATGTACTGCATCATCACCAGATCCGACAGCGCGAAGGCGCCGGTGACGACCAGCAGGATCAGGGCGGCTGCGGTGATGATGCGCCCGGTGTGGGCGACGCCGGCGCGGATCGCCTCGCGGGTGGACGCGCCCGCGGCTCGCGCCTCGACCATGCGGGAGAGCAGGAATATCTCGTAGTCGGTGGACAACCCGTAGATCACCGACACGATCACCACCAGGACCAGCGCCATGATCGGTTGCGGGGTGAAGCCGAGCGGCCCGGCGCCGTGCCCGTCGATGAAGATCCAGGTGAGGATGCCGACCGTGGCGCCGAGCCCGAGCAGGTTCAGCGCGGCGGCCTTCAACGGCAGCACCAGCGACCGGAAACTCCATGCCATGAGGGCGGTGGTGGCGAGGAATACGAGGACGACCACCAGCGGTATCCGGTGCACGAGGGCGTCGATACTGTCCTTCTCGATGGCGGGTTGCCCACCGACGAACAGGGTGGCGCCCTTCGGCAGCGGCATCGAACGCAGGTAATCGATCGCCGCGTCGTTGTCGGCGGTGGGCGCGAGCACCGTTTGCGTGGTGAGAACGCTGGACTGCGCGGGCCGTTGCAGCCAGGCGGGGAACGGCGCCGCGAGGCCCGGGGCGTGGCCTGCCTCGGCCAGCACGGTGTCCGCGGCGGCGGGGTCGTAGGTGATCAGCACCAGGTCGATCGGGTTGATGCGGCGCAGCGGGAAGATCTCGTCGAAGTGCTGCTGGGCCAGCCGCGTCGGATGGTCCGGTGGCAGGAACCGTTCGTTGATCGCGCCGAAGGCCAGATCCCGGATCGGCGCGATCAGCACCAGCAATCCGATTACCACCGAAACCGTTACGAGCAGCGGCCTTTTCATCACACGGTCGGCGATTCGCCCCCAGAGATTGTCCGGAACCCGGCCCGGTGGCGTGGTCCGGCGAAACCAGGAGACGCCGAAGCGGTCCACCCGGTGGCCGAGCACCGCCAGCATCGCGGGCAGCAGCGTGACCGAGGTGAACGCGGCCAGCGAGATGGTGATGATGGCGCCATAGGCGAACGAGCGCAGAAAACCCTGCGGGAACACCAGAATTCCGGCGGCGGCCACGGCCACGATGGTCGCGGAGAACATCACGGTGTGGCCCGCGGTCGCCACGGCACGCCGCACCGCGTCGTCGACCTCGCGGCCGTCGGCGAGTTCGTCGCGGAACCGGCTCAGCACGAACAGTCCGTAGTCGATGGCCAGGCCCAGCCCGACCATCGAAACCACCGGCGAGACGAAGGAATTCACCTCGGTGACGGTGGTCAGCAAGCGGATGAGCCCCCAGGCGCCGAGCACGGTGAGCCCGCCGACGATCAACGGCAGCGCCGCCGCCACCACACCGCCGAAGAGGAAGAACAGCAGCACCGCCACCGCGGGAATCGCGAACAGTTCCATGCGCTGCTGATCGTGGGCCATGGTGTCGTTCAGTGCGCCGGCGACCGCTTGCCCGCCGGCGACCTCCAAATTCACTCCCGGCACATCGAAGGCGTGCGCGACGGCTCGGAAGTTGCGCATCTGCTCGGTGGGGTTGTCGCCGTGGATGGCGATCGAGGCGAAGGCGTGCTCACGGTCCGCGGAGCCGAACACATCCGGGAGCGCCACACCCGTTCTCGTGGGCCAGTACGCGCCGTTCACGCGGTCGATCTGCCGCGGGTAGCGATCGGGCAGACTGTTCAGGCTCGCCACGATCGGCGCGGCGAAGGCCGGATCGTCGATCGTCGTGCCGGGCGGCGCGTGATACAGCAGCACCACGTCGGCGCTGTGGTCGCGCCCGAAGATCTGCTCGTGGACGTGCGCGGCCCGCACCGATTCCGAGGACGGATCGTCCCAGCCGCTGGAGCTGAGATGCGCGCCGAGGCCGAGCCCGTACCAGCCGAGGGCGAGCAGGCCCGTCACCAGCACACCGATCACCGTGAACCGCCGGCGCAGCACGACATCGGCCCAGTGATTCGATTCGGCGGACAAGTGCCGGCTCCCAACTGTTTGCGCGGATCGGTTCGGCTGTCGTTTCGCGACGCTCGCCGAGAGACCGGACCTGGAATTTCGGCGGAATCTCCGGAAATTAACCGCCGTATCGCCGTGGGGGCGGCCGACAGCTCCCTGAAGAAAATGAGCGTTCGAGGAAAGATAGGACGGGTTACGCGCGAATTCGGCCGATGTACAGCAATTTACCGACGGATCATAATCGCGGCCCGTCGCTCTTGTGAGTGGTGAGCAAAGCCCTCCGTGAGGTCCCGGTCGGCCGTCGGAGATTGTACCGAATACTGTTGCGGCACTGTGGGTTCAGTGGCCGGGTAGCCGGCACCGAACATTTCGGTGCAGCCGCTGGGCGGGATCACAAATTCGCCGCGCGCTGTTGGTTGGAGGGTCCAAAACTGCAATGAATCTCTTCCTTCCTCGATCGCGGTCAATAGCGTGGGCGCCATCGGTCAATGCCCAGGACCGCAGAGAGACGAGTGAGTCGCCGAGATCAGCCGGTGGCCTCTGAACGCGAGACCGGAGGATATTCGTGTCGGATATTGCAATTGTGGGTATCGGCTGTCGATTCGCGGGCGGAATCGACTCGCCCGAGACATTCTGGGACTTCGTGGTCGACAAGCGCGACGGCGTGGTCGAGATGCCGGCGGATCGATGGGACTACCGCAGGTACTACGACCCCGAACCCCGCACCCCGGGCCGCAGCTACACCAAACGCGGCGCCTTCATGACCGTCGACCCGTGGCAGTTCGACCCCGACTTCTTCGGGATCTCCCCGCGGGAGGCGACGGTGCTGGACCCGCAGCAACGCCTGATGCTCGAGGTCACCTGGGAGGCGCTCGACGACGCCGGGATGGCCGGCCGCGCGGCCGGTTCCTCGGTCGGGGTGTACGTCGGCGGATTCGTGGTCGACCAGTCCGTGATCGGCGTGGTCGGGCCGGCCCTGTTCCACACGGATATGCACACTCCGGCGAGCGCGTCCTACACGATGCTGTCGAATCGAATCGCCTACGCGCTCAATCTGGTCGGGCCCGCGCTCACCGTCGACACCGCCTGTTCGTCGTCGCTGGTGGCCTTTCATCTGGCCTGCCAGGCCCTGGACAACGACGACTGCCGGGTGGCCCTGGCCGGCGGCGTGAACGTGATGCTGCAGCCGGAAACCTTCGTGCTGATGTGCAAGGGCGGCTTCCTCGCCGCCGACGGCCGCTGCAAATCCTTCGACGCCTCCGCCGACGGATACGGCCGCGGCGAGGGCGCCGGCATGGTGGTGCTGAAGAAACTCGACGACGCCGTGCGCGACGGCGACCGCATCTACGCCGTGGTCAAGGCCACCGGCTCGAATCAGGACGGGCGCACGACCGCCATCACGGTGCCGAATGTCGATTCCCAGGAGGCGCTGGCCCGCACCGTCTGTGAACGCTCGGGTCTGGCGCCGCAGTCGATCACCTACCTCGAGGCGCACGGCACCGGAACCCTCGTCGGCGACCCGGTCGAATTGCGCGCGCTGGGAAAGGTTTTCGGCGCACCCGCCGGACGCACCGAGTCGGTCGGCGTCGGGTCGGTCAAGGCGACGATCGGTCACACCGAGGCCGCCGCCGGAGTCGCCAGTGTGATCAAGGCGGCGCTGGCCATCACACATCGCACGCTGCCCCCGCAGGGCTGGCTGGACAAGCAGAACCCGGATATCCCCTTCGAGGAACTGGGCCTGCACGTGCAGACCGAAGCGCAGCCGCTGCCCGCCGACGCCGGCCCGATGTCGGTGGCGGTCAACGGTTTCGGCTACGGCGGAACCAACGCGCATGCGATCCTGCAGGAATACGTCGGTACCACCCCGGCGCCCGCCGTGCCGCACCGCCACCTCGGCATTCTGCCCATCTCGGCCCGCAGCACCGCCGCGGCCCGCGCGCTGGCCGGACGATTCGCCGACCTGATCACCGCGGGAGCCGACCCCGATCACCTCGCCGAGGCGGCGTGGACGCGGATGGCGCACCACGCGTTCCGCACCGGCGTCCTGATCGGTGACTCCACCGAGGACCTGGTGCGGGAGCTGCGCAGCTATGCGGCGGGGGAGGGACGCGACGCGTCCCGCACCATCGTGTCGCGCGCGGCCGAACCGGTCTTCGTCTTCTCCGGCATGGGCCCGCAGCACTGGCGGATGGGACGGGAACTGCTCGCGGCCGGTGGTGTGTTCGCCGAGACCGCGGCAGAGATCGATGCCGAGTTCCGGGCCCTGGCGGGCTGGTCGATCATCGACGAACTGCGCAAGCCGGAGAACGAATCCCGCGTCACCCGAACCGACGTCGCGCAGCGACAGCATGCCGCTCACATACGCCGCCGACACCTCGCCGACGCTGTGTCCCACGATGGCGGCCGGGGTGATGCCGTACTGCTCCAGCTCGCGCACGAGCCCGACCTGGACGAGGAAGTTGGCCGGCTGCGCGACGTCGGTTCGGGTGACGCGGGATTCGTTCTCCGGCTTGCGCAGTTCGTCGATGATCGACCAGCCCGCC